>LFJI01000031.1 GCA_001235855.1 Candidatus Burkholderia brachyanthoides | reverse complement strand
GCTAAGTGTTACCCCTGTCCTGACACACCTGTTACCCATGTCTCCGGTCTGTACAACCGATCAGTCGATCAGAATCTTCAGATCGTGCACCCAGGGCTCGACGCCCTGCCCGTCGCGCGCGAACAGGCGCAGCTTGCCGTCCTTGTCGAACACGTAGCTCGCGGCGGTGTGGTCCATCGTGTAATCGCCGGGCGTTTTGCCGGCGGATTTCGCGTAGTACACCCGGAAGTCCTTCGCCACCTTCTCGAGTTGCGCGTCGTCCGCAGGCCGCAGGCCGATATACGACGGATTGAACGCCTGCACGTACTGGCCGAGCAAGGGCGTGGTGTCTCGCGCGGGATCGACCGTGACCATCAGCACCTGCACGTCTTTCGCCTTGTCGCCGAGTTGCTGCAAGGCTTGCGAGAGTTCGGCGAGCGTCGTCGGGCAGACGTCTGGGCAATGCGTGTAGCCGAAGAACAGCACGACGGCGCGTCCCTTGAAATCCGCCATCGTGTGGACCTTGCCGGTCGTGTCAGGCAGGGCAAAGTCGCTGCCGAACTGCTTGTTGCCGGTGATGTCGAGGTTCTTGAAGTCGGGCGCTTTATCGCACGCAGAGAGCAGCGCCGTGAACACGAGCAGCGCGAATACACGCCGAAGAAAGACCGTCATGCGCCGATCACCGTGCGCACGTAGTGATCGACCAGCAGCGCGAGAAACAGCAGCGACAGATAGATGATCGAATAACGGAAAGTCTTGCGCGCGAGCGCGTCGGAATAATCGCGATACATCTTCCACACGTAGCCGATGAAGCCCGCGCCGAGCGCAACCGCGCTCGCCAGATACACGACGCCGCTCATGCCGGAAATGTACGGCATGAGCGTGACGGCGAACAGAACCAGCGTGTACAGGAAGATATTCAGCAGCGCGTACTTCTCGCCATGCGTGATGGGCAGCATGGGCAGGCCGGCGTTCTCGTAATCCTTGCGGTGATAAAGCGCCAGCGCCCAGAAATGCGGTGGCGTCCACACGAAGATGATGAGCACGAGAATCCACGCATCGCCGGGCACGTGACCGGTGACGGCCGCCCAGCCGAGCGCCGGCGGCATGGCGCCCGACGCGCCGCCGATCACGATGTTCTGCGGCGTGCACGGCTTGAGCAGCAGCGTGTAGATGACCGCGTAGCCGACGAACGTCGCAATGGTCAGCCACATGGTGAGCGGATTGGTGAACGTGTAGAGCGTCCACATGCCGATACCGCCGAGCACCGCCGAAAACGTCAGGATCTGTGCCGGCGTGATCTGGCCGCGCGCGGACGGACGCCACGCGGTGCGGCGCATTTTGGCATCGACTTTCTGTTCGACGAGGCAATTGATCGCGAACGCGGCGCCCGCGAGCAACCAGATGCCGACCGCGCCGCCGACGAGTTTGTCCCACGGCACCATGCCGGGCGTGGCCAGGAACATGCCGATGACGGCACAGAACACGGCGAGTTGCGTGACGCGCGCCTTGGTGAGCGCGAGATACTGCGAAACGCGGCTACCGAGGAGAGAGTTGAGTGTCGTGCTATCCATGATCTGGAGTCACGCTGAAACGACGTCGCGCGCGGGAAGCGTGGCGCGGCCGGGATGACTGGAGGAGATTCGAAAGTTTAGCATAACCAGTAGCAGCAACAGGATGGCGGCCCCACCGTTGTGCGCCACCGCGATGGGCAGCGGCCATTGCAGCACGATGTTCGACAGGCCGGTAAAAAACTGTATGACGATGACGAACAATACGCCGTTCACGGGCTTCCGAAGCGATTCGAAGCGACGCAACCTTGACGCAAGCCAAAGCAGATAAAGAACGACCACGATCGCGAAGGTACGATGCGTCCAGTGGATCGCCACGAGCGCATCCTGCGAGATCATGTAGCCGTCGCCGGTCATGTCGAGCACGCGCCACAAGTGAAAGCCGTGCTCGAAGTTCATCGGCGGAATCCACTGGCCGTTGCACAGCGGGAAGTCCGTACACGCTAGCACCGCGTAATTCGTGCTGACCCAACCGCCCAGCGCGATCTGCACGACGAGCAGCACGAGACCGAACACGGCGGCGGGCATCCAGCGCGCGGCGGCGGAATTGAGCGATGGAATCGGCGTCATGCGCGCCGCAAGCCAGCCAAGCGTGCCGAGCAGCGCGAGTCCGAGCAGCAGGTGCGTCGTCACGATCACGGGTTGCAGCTTGAGCGTGACGGTCCACGCGCCGAATGCGCCTTGCAGGATGATCAGCCCGAGAATGCCAGTCGGCCACCACGGCGACACATGCAGCGGGCGCTTCTTCACCCGCGCCGTCCACGCGATCACCGTCTGCGCGATGATGAGCACGCCGATCGCCATCGCGAAATAGCGATGCAACATTTCGATCCACGCTTTCGCCATGCTGACCGGGCCGGTGGGCATGGCCTGATACGCGGCCGCGATCTGCGCATGCGCAATGAACGGCGACGACGTACCGTAGCAACCCGGCCAGTCCGGACAACCGAGGCCAGAATCCGTCAGACGCGTGAAGCCACCGAACATGATCAGGTCGAGCGTCAGAAACGTCGTGAGCCAGACGAGTTTGCGGAACTTTTCGTCGTCGGCCTTCGCCCAGACGTAGGAGAGAGGCAGCAGCGCGATGCAGATGCCGATCAGCCCGAGTTGTACCAGGAACATACTTTTCTACCCGTTTTCTTACCTGCTTTCTACTTGCAGCCAGCTTGTTCAGCCGATCCGCGACCACTTCAAAAGCTTCGCCAGGTCCGCGTTGATCTTCTTGGGATCGGGGTCTTTCGGGAAGCGCATCATCAGATTGCCGTTCGGATCGACCAGAAAGATGTGATCCATGAGTTTCGTGCCCTCGTCCACCGGCAGCCACGCGGCGATGGCCTTCGGATCCGCGATCAGCATGCGGGTGTCCGGCTCCGGATACGCCTTCTTGATGCGCTCGGCGACCGGCTTGTCGTCGGTGCGCAGCCAGACGTTGACTACGCGCTCGCGTTCGCCCGACTGCAGCACGCGCGCCTGACGCATGAAGTACAGCCGCGTCGCACATTGCTCATCGCAATCGCTGCCGTTGACGGTGATCATCAGCCATTTGCCTCGCAGCGACTTGAAGGGCACGCTCTGCCCTTTTTCATCGGTGACGACGAGTTGCGCCGGAATGGGCCGCTGCGGCTCGACGAGCGAGCCGTAACTCGTGGTGCCGCTGGCGGGTTTGAACACGTAATACATCAAGTAGGACGCGATGACCGGCGCGGCGCACACGAGCGCGAGCAGCAGGAGCATCCAACGCCCGTTGTTCCAGGAGCCTCGCTTGGCGAGCTGCCGCGTCTGGCGGGTATCGCGCGTGTCCGTTTGCATGCTTGGGTTCGGTCTCTGGCGCGTCGTGCACGCGTTTCAAGGTCTTTAAGTGCAGGGCTTCAGGCGCTGTGGTTCGCGGCTTCGTCTTCGGCCACCGCATCGCCCTTCTTCGCGGCCCGGCGCGCGGCATAGAGCCCGAAGCCGATCGCCGCCGCCGCCATGCCCCACCACTGATACATATAGCCGTAGTTGCGTTCGACGCCGAGCGTCGGCGCGGACCAGTCGCGGACGAGTTTGTCGCCGGTGTCGTTGGTCTGCTGGATCACGAACGGCTGCAGCGGCAGCCCGGTTTCCTTCGCATACGATGCGACGTCGAGGTTCTGGCGGATTTCCTGATGCGCCGCCGCCCCGCCCTGCCCGAGTTCGAACGCCTGCGACGCATTGGCGCGGGCGATGCCTTGCACGTCGACGATGCCCTTCAGCGTCTCGTACGGTTCGATGCCCGTGCGATCCGAGAGGTTGCGCGGCAGCCAGCCGCGACTCACCAGAACCACGCCGCCGCCCTCGAGTTTAAGCGGCATCACGACATAAAAGCCCGGTTGATCGTTATACGGACGATTATCGAGATAGACGACGCGCTCCGGCATAAATTCACCACGCGCCGCCACGCGATGAAACTCGATGTCCTTCAGCGGCAGCGTCTGCGCGCCGACGCGCTGCGCGGGCGCATTCTCGAACGCGACGATATGCGCGTTCAGCGCTTCCTTCTGATGCGCGCGGCCGCGCTGCCAGAAGCCGAGCCGCACCGTCACCGCGACGACGATGAGGATCAGGATCGTCGGCCACAAGCGGATTTTCATAACGCAGACCTTAGCGACGGCATCCGAATGCGCGACGCACAAAGCGATGCATCGAGTGAGATAATGAGATAGTTCAATTCAATACTGCTCGCTGCGCGTCCCGAGACGCTTGCCGGGCAACACGCTGGCTGGTTTCATGCATATCTTCGTTGCTATCGCGTTCATCCTCATCCTCGCTAGCCTGGGATCGGCGCTGTATTTCAGGATGATCGACAAAGACCGCACGAAGCGCATGGTGTGGTCGCTCGCCGCGCGCGTCGGGCTGTCCATCTCGCTGTTCCTGTTCATCCTGTTCGCGCACTGGATGGGCTGGATTCAAACGAGCGGCATCCCGATCGGACGATAACGCGCGAGATAGGTTCTTTCCTATTGCGCCTATTGTCGCGGCGCCTCTTCTCCTGACCCCGCTTTCTACGCATCAAAAACAAAACGCCGCCCGGAATCGACTCTGGGGTGGCGTCGCTGCACATCCTTGCTGCGGCTCGCGCGGACACGCCGCGCGACGCCTCTGACACTTACAGCCAGTACACGACGACGTACAGCCCGAGCCACACGACGTCGACGAAGTGCCAGTACCATGCAGCGCCTTCGAACGCGAAGTGATGTTCCACCGTGAAGTGGCCGCGGATCAGGCGAACCATCACGACCGTCAGCATCGTGCCGCCGAGGAACACGTGGAAGCCGTGGAAGCCTGTCAGCAGGAAGAAGGTCGAACCGTACACGCCCGACGACAGCGTCAGGTTCAGTTCGTTGTACGCGTGGAAGTACTCGTAGCCCTGGCAGAATAGGAAGATGAGACCGAGCAGCACCGTCGCCGCCATCCAGCCGATCGCCTTCTTGCGATGATCCTCACGAATCGAATGGTGAGCCACCGTCAGCATCGCGCCCGAAGACAGCAGCAGCGCCGTATTGATGGTCGGCAGGGGCCACGGCACCATCGCGCGGAAATGCGGGACCAGCGCGGCGGGTCCGTTGTTCGGCCACATGGCGGTGAAGTCCGGCCAAATGAGCTTGTAGTCGAGGCTGCCGAGTTCATGCAGCGCGATCTGGCGCGCGTAGAACAGCGCGCCGAAGAACGCCGCAAAGAACATCACTTCGGAGAAGATGAACCAGCTCATGCTCCAGCGGTACGACACGTCGACGCGCTTGCCGTACATGCCGCCTTCGGATTCGGAGATGGCGTCGCCGAACCAGTGCCACAGCACGAAGAGCAGGAACAGCAGGCCGATGAACGTGCCGATCGGCCCGAAGCTGTGGCCGTTCACCCACGACGCGAGCGACGACAGCATCACCAGCAAGCCGCACGCAGCCATGATCGGATGCCGTGACGGATGCGGCACGAAGTAATACAGGCTCTCGTTTTGACCGCTCATTGTTGATTCTCCACTTCTATCCTGGTTGCTTGAGTTTTTCTTTTCCGCCGGACGCGTTGCCGCCCGGCGTTGCGTCTATCCCACCACCTCGCGCACGACTACCAGCAGCACGACGATGAACAACACCGCGCCGATGAGGCTCGCCGCGATCAGATGCAACGGCTTCAGTTGCGCCGCATCGCTTTCTAGATCCGCGCGCCGCCACACGCTGAAACGACTAGAAGACCGCTTTCACGAGCTTCAGGAAACCGCCTTTATTCGCGCGTCTCAGCGTTCATGACGTTCATCTGTCTCACGTACCTTTGGCGACGGATTTAGGCGCATCCAGCTCGAAGAACGTGTACGACAGCGTGATGGTCTTAACGTCCTTCGGCAGATTCGGATCGACGACGAACACCACCGGCATGCGCTTCGTTTCCCCCAGCAAGAGCGTCTGCTGCGTAAAGCAAAAACATTCGATCTTCTTGAAGTACTCGGTGGCCTGCTTCGGTGCGTAACTCGGGATGGCTTGCGCCTTCACCGTGCGGCCCTGATCGTTGGTCACCTGGTACATCACGGTCATGACTTCGCCGGGGTGAATGTCGAGCGAGTTCTGCTCCGGCTTGAACTCCAGCGGGCCGCGCGCGTTCGCATCGAATTCGATGGACACGCTGCGGCTCATGTCCACTTGCGTATTCTTCGCCTCGCGCGCGCCGACGTCCTTCTGCACGAGGTTGTTGATGCCGGTGATCTGGCAGATCGCGCGATACATCGGCACCAGCGCGAAGCCGAAGCCGAACATCATCGCCGCGACGATGAAGAGTTTCACTAGCATCGACCGGTTGAAAGCGCGGTCAATATGCGAATCCTGCGGTGTTGACACCTTACCCTCGCGACAACAGATATTGATGGACGACGATTCCCACGAAGAAGACGGCGGCGATCAGAACCATGACGATGCCGAGCCGCTTGTTGCCCGCACGGATTTCCTCGCGGGTGCGTCTTTTTGGTGGATTCGGGGCCATGCTTTCCTTGCTTTACTTTCGCGGGCCGTCTTTCGACATGCGCCCCGCGAACCGGACAGAAGACTTATTCGACCGTCGGCGGATTCTCGAAGGTATGGAACGGCGCCGGGCTCGGCACGGTCCACTCCAGCCCTTCCGCGCCATCCCACGGCTTGTCGGACGCCTTTTCATGCTCGCCGCCGCGATACGTCGGCAGCGCGACCGCGAACAGGAAGTACACCTGCGCGAGACCGAAACCGAACGCGCCGATCGTCGCGATCTGGTTGAAGTCGGTGAACTGCGCCGGGTAGTCCGCATAGCGGCGCGGCATGCCCGCGAGACCCAGGAAGTGCATCGGGAAGAACGTGATGTTGAAGAAGATCATCGACGCCCAGAAGTGGATCTTGCCGCGCATCTCGTTGTACATCCAGCCGGTCCACTTGGGCGACCAGTAGTACCACCCAGAGAAGAGCGCGAACAGCGAACCCGCCACTAGCACGTAGTGGAAGTGCGCCACCACGTAGTACGTGCCGTGCATCTGGATATCGAGCGGCGCCATCGACAGGATCAGGCCCGTGAAGCCGCCCATCGTGAACACGAACAGGAAGCCGATCGCGAACAGCATAGGGGTTTCGAAGGTGATCGCGCCGCGCCACATCGTCGCGACCCAGTTGAACACCTTCACGCCCGTCGGCACGGCGATCAGCATGGTCGCGTACATGAAGAACAGCTGGCCCGTCACCGGCATGCCGGTGGCGAACATGTGGTGCGCCCACACCATGAACGACAGAATCGCGATCGATGCGGTTGCGTACACCATCGAGCTATAGCCGAACAGCGGCTTGCGCGAGAACGCCGGAATCACCTGCGACACGATCCCGAACGCCGGCAAGATCATGATGTACACCTCGGGATGACCGAAGAACCAGAAGATGTGCTGGTACATGACCGGATCGCCGCCGCCCGCCGCGTTGAAGAACGACGTGCCGAAGTGGCGATCGAACAGCACCATGGTGATCGCGCCTGCCAGAACCGGCATCACGGCAATCAGCAGGTACGCAGTGATCAGCCACGTCCACGCGAACATCGGCATCTTCATGAGCGTCATGCCCGGCGCGCGCATGTTCAGGATCGTCACGACGATGTTGATACCGCCCATGATCGACGACGCACCCATGATGTGGACCGCGAAGATCGCGAAGTCCATGCCCGCGCCCATCTGCGTGGAAAGCGGCGCGTAGAGCGTCCAGCCCGCCGCCGTCGCGCCGCCCGGCACGAAGAACGAACCGACCAGCAGAACAGCCGCGACCGGCAGCAGCCAGAAGCTGAAGTTGTTCATGCGCGCGAACGCCATGTCCGATGCGCCGATCTGCAGTGGCACCATCCAGTTCGCGAAGCCAACGAAGGCCGGCATGATCGCGCCGAACACCATGATCAGGCCATGCATGGTGGTGAGCTGGTTGAAGAACTCGGGGCGCATAATCTGCAGGCCCGGCTCGAACAACTCGGCGCGGATGCCCAGCGCCATGACGCCGCCGGACAGGAACATGATGAAAGAGAACAACAGGTACAGCGTACCGATGTCCTTGTGGTTGGTGGCCCAAAGCCACCGGCGCCAACCATGCGGCAACTCGTGCGCGTGGTCGTGACCCGCGCCTACATCGTGTCCGATGCTAGACATAACTATGATCTCCTAAAGCAAATACTCGGGGCACCTGGCTTTTACCGCTTGGCTCTCACGTTGCCGTTTTCCAGCGAATGAAGAGCGTCGCGGGTCATGTCAATCAGCTGGACTGATTTCGACGCGGCGAACTTCCTTCGCATCCGTGCCGCCCGTGACCGACTTGGGCTTCTTCAACACGATGACACGATGCGATCCTCCGACACACCTGCTGCCTTCAGCGCGTCACGCACGGCTTGCGCGCGGCGCTTGGCGAGATCGGCGTTCAGGTCGGCGTCGCCGGTCGCATCCTTGAAGCCGGACAGCGAGAGCTTCGCGTCCGGATGCGCTTTTGCGTAGGCTGCGGCGGCTTGCACTGTGTTGTTCGCGTCGGCGGGCAGCGTGTCCTTGCCCGTCTCGAAGTAGATGCTGGCGGGCAATCCCGCGGCCTGTTCACCACTCGCCGCGGCCGGCGCGCTGGCTTGCTCCGCGCCCGATGCCGCGCCGCTCGCCGCTTCGGGCGCGCTCGCGCCTTCCGCCGCGCCGCCCGCTGCCGCCGTGTGATCGCCGCCTTCCGGCATCTTGCCGTTGCGCGCGTCGGCCACTTGCTTCGGCTGGAGGATGTCGCTGGTGTGGTTGCCCCACGAGTTACGCTCGAACGTGATGACCGAGGCAATCTCCACGTCGTTCAGCGTGGACTGCCACGGCGGCATCGCACCCTTGCCGTGCAGCACGATATTCACGTGACTCGCGATCGGACCATTCGCGACCTTCGAGCCGTCGAGCGCCGGAAACTGGCCCGCGCCCTTGCCGGTCGGCTGGTGGCAGACCGCGCAGTTCGACGAATACACTTGCTGGCCGCGCGTCTTCAGCTCGTCCATCGTGTAGGTCTTGTTGGGATCGTCGGCGGACGCGGACATTTTCTTCTTCTGGTCGTCCACCCACTTCGCGTAATCATCGGCGGACAGCACTTCGACCACGACCGGCATGTACGCGTGCTCCTTGCCGCACAGTTCCGTACAGAAGCCGCGATACGTCCCCACCTTTTCTGCCTTGAACCACGTGTCGCGCACGTAGCCGGGAATCGCATCCTGCTTCACGCCGAAGGCCGGCACGTACCACGAGTGAACGACGTCGTTCGCGGTGGTGATGATGCGGATCTTTTTGTCGACCGGCACCACGAGCGGGTTGTCGACTTCCTGCAGATACAGATCGGAGATCGGCTTCTGGCCGTTGGTCTCGCTACGCGGCGTGGAAAGCGTCGACAGGAAGCTGATGCCCTCGCCCGGGCCCTTCACGTAGTCGTAGCCCCACTTCCATTGATAACCCGTGACCTTGACGGTGAGATCGGCGTTGGAGGTATCCTTCATCGCGACGACGGCCTTGGTAGCCGGCAGCGCCATCAGAATGACAATGATGAACGGCACGATCGTCCAGATGATTTCGACCGTGGTGCTCTCATGGAAATTGGCGGGCTTGAAACCCTTGGACTTGCGGTGCTTGACGAGCGAATAGAACATCACCCCGAACACGCCGATGAAAATGACGGTGCAGATGATGAGCATGAAGATATGGAGGCCGTAGAGATCCTCGGCGATCTTCGTCACGGGCGGCTGAAAGTTCAGATCGTTAACAGCGGGTCCGCCAGGACTGTTATTGACCGCCAGGGCCGCGCCGGCATTCAGCAGTGCACCTGCCGCCAGCACGCCCGAGAGGGCTCGCTTGATTGTTTTCATAGCATCCTTACCCAAAATTCCATTCAAACCCTCGACCCCCCGTAGGCATCGTGCTGGCTCGCCGGCTCCTCTCAAAGGCGTCTGAGCGACGCCTGCAACTCGGCAGCAAATTGCTTACGACGATGCTGTGCAAGGTGTTGTCCGATTTTCACCGACTGACCGCGCAATACCGCAATACGATCGTGAGCGGCTCTGGCTCTCCCTCGGCGTCGCGCCCGTTTCGACCCGCACCCAACGCGGGTTGAACTCGAACTGCGTCAGTTTTTCAGCGTTCATCTGCTCGATCAACAACCGGTTTTGATACAGCCGGATGCGCTCGAAATCGACGGCGTGCCGCGCATAGATCACGAACGCGACCCCAACGACCGTCAACTCGATTCCGGTGAACGGCAGCACCAGCCAGGCACCGGTCAGAAACAGCGATGTCGCGATTGCAAGCGACACGTAGAAGCCTATGAATTGAATTGCCGGGGCGACACCGAGCAATTCCGCTTCATCAGCCAGTCTTTGATGAGCGACTCGGAATCTGTCAGCGCTTGGCTTGCCTGCATCGCTGCCTCCATCGATCCTCACAAATTCGCTCGGATTTTGCCCAAATTTGTGTCAGTTCGGGCGACAAACTGACGCATTATAGGCCGATAGGTGGTTTGCATCCACAAGCAAGGGTCATAACGGCGCAAAGCCATACGCCACAAGCTTCTGCGCCGTTATGACGCACCTTTTCGCGCCGCTTTGGAGCGGAAATTTCTGACATAACAACAGCCCTCTTTCCTACTTCGGCAAAACCTTTCAGCGATTCTTTATTGCCGCTGCTTCGGCCCTCGTCCGATATCTTCCAGCCGGACGATGCCATGCCCTTCCGCCGTCGTGCGCGACACGGCCTTCCAGGCGTGGCCGTAAATGACCTCGAACGTGAGCGGGATCGTGCCGTCGTCGCGCCGCAGTGCGTCCAGGTTCGCGTGAACCGCGCGGCGCAAGGCTTGCGCGTCGCCCGGACGGTCCGCCGCCGCACGCTCGAACGGATACGCGCCCCAGCGCGTGACGTCCGCGAACAAAGATTCGGGCGACTTATAGGTAATGGTCAGGACCTCCTGATCCATCACGGGAATCTCGAAACCGCTCTCGACAAGCATGTCGCCGAGATCATGCATGTCCACGAAGTCGATCGTGTGAGGCTCAGGCTCAAGACCGAGCGTGCGCTCCGCTTCGCGATACGCGGCAGCGAGTTCACGCAGCGTGTCGGGGCCGAAGGTGCTGAACATCAACAGGCCGTTGACCTTCAGCACGCGCTGCCACTCGGCGAAAACCAGATCGGGACGCGCATGCCAGTGCAGCGCGAGATTCGACCACAGCAGTTCGAACGCGCCCGCAGCGAAGGGCAAGGCGGCGAAATCGGCCTGCGCGAGTTGCGAGCCGCGTGCGCCGAATGCCTTCGCGAGCGTGTTGGGAAGAAAGCGCCGCCAGCCCGCGCCGGCATCGGCATCGGCCGATTCGGCTAGGCGCGCGCGGGCGAGCATGGCGGACGAAATGTCGACGCCTGTCACCGATGCTTCCGCGAACCACTCCCGTAAACCCGGCAAGTCCGCGCCCGGGCCGCACGCCGCATCCAGCATGCGCGCGGGCGCGCCCTTGGCGACCTTGATGTACTCGAGCCGCTCGCGCATCCGCGACGCGATTTCGCGCGGCAGGAACGCGACTTCATCGAAGTCGGCGGCGCGACGGTCGAAGATCTCGCGCAAGCGGCGCGGATCATAGGCCGGTCGGCTAGTTTTGGGGAATGGTGAGGACATGACGGTTTTCTGCGGAGAACGCAAAGTATATAAGCCGCCGTAGCCTGCCGGTGCGAGCCGCAAAAAGGATCTTTCGCGGCGCGTTCGTAAAGGTGAGGCGCGCGTGCAGCGCGTCATCACTTTGCGCGGGTCGTCATCGTGAAAACCGTTGCTCTCTCTTCCTTCGCGCATGGCGTAGTTACAATGCGCGTGGCGAGTCTGATGCAGCGCGCCTTTGACCTCGCGATGCCTGGCCAATGCGCGTTATGCGGCAATATGTCGCAAGGAGTAGTGTGTCGCGGCTACGACGCGCAGTATTGGAACGGAACGAGCCGCGCCTGCGCTGCGCGACGTGTGCGTTGCCGCTCACCGTCGAATATGCACGGCCAGGACCATGCATGACGATGCGCGCACTCACTGCGCCGATTGCCTGGATAATCCGCCCGCGTTCAACGCTACGCTGACGCTCGCCGTCGAATTGAAGTTTCGTGGACGGCTGGCAGCAGGCGTGGCGTTCGCGCGGCATCTGCATCGGGCGTTCGAGGACAGCGGATTGCCGCTGCCGGACGTGATCGCGCCGGTGCCGCTTTCGTCTCGGCGTCTGATCGCGCGCGGCTACAACCAGGCTTGGGCGATCGCGCATCCGCCCGCCAGGCGGCTCGGCGTGACGGCCGACGCATCGCTCGTGATGCGCGCGCAGCACACCGCGCCGCAATCGAAGCTCGATCTGGACGCGCGCCGCCACAATGTCGCGACGGCGTTCAAGGTCACGCGAGCGGTGCGCGGCAAGCACGTCGGCGTGGTCGACGACGTGATGCCTTCGGCGCGACGCGTGACGAATTTCGTCGCGCTGCGCACGCCGCAGGATTAACCCACGCTTCAACCACGCAACCCATGTTCAACGTCGTACTCGTCGAACCCGAAATTCCGCCGAACACCGGGCAACGTGATTCGCCTCTGCGCGAACACCGGCGCGCGCCTGCATCTGATCGAACCGCTCGGTTTTCCGCTCGACGACGCGAGGATGCGTCGCGCCGGGCTCGACTATCACGAGTACGCGGAAATGAACGTGCATGCGAACTTGAATGCCTTCATCGCGAAGGAAGCGCCCAACACCACGCGCATGTTCGCGTTCACGACGCGCGGTTCGACGCCCTTCTTCGACCACGCGTTCAGGCCCGGCGACTGGTTCGTGTTCGGCGCGGAAACGCGCGATCTCGCGCCGGACGTGCTCGACCGTTTCGAGGGCGAACAGCGCGTGCGCCTGCCGATGCGTCCCGGCAACCGCAGCCTGAATCTATCGAATACAGTGGCGATTATCACCTTCGAAGCCTGGGGCGTCAGGCGGATTTCGAAGGCGGCGCCTGAGAGGCGCTACGCGCTTACTCCGCCTTCGCGTCGCGGCTGAGTAGCGCGTGGACCGCGTCGCGCGGCGCGACGCGGTCGAACAGCACGCGGCACACCGCGTGCGTGATCGGCATCTCGATAGCGTGCGATTGCGCCAGCCCAAGCACGGCGCGCGCGCATCGCACGCCTTCCGCGACATGACCGAGCGCCGCGAGAATCTCGTCGAGCGTGCGGCCGCTCGCCAGTTGCATGCCGACGCTGCGGTTGCGGGAAAGGTCGCCGGTGGCGGTGAGGATCAGGTCGCCCAGACCGGTGAGGCCGGTGAAGGTCTCCGCGCGGCCGCCGAGCGTGACACCCAGGCGCGACATTTCCGCGAGACCGCGTGTGATAAGGGCGGCGCGCGCGTTCAGCCCAAGGCCGAGGCCATCGGAGATGCCCGTCGCGATGGCCAGCACGTTCTTCACCGCGCCGCCCACTTCTACGCCGGTGACGTCGTCGCCGGTATAGATGCGCATGGCGCCGTGATGGAACGCGGCGACCGTGCGCGCGCCCAGTTCCGCCGACGCGCTCGCTACCGTCAACGCGACCGGCAGGCCGTTGCCGACCTCGTGCGCGAAGCTTGGTCCGGAAAGCGTGCCGTTGCTGCGATGCGCCGGCAATTCCGCCGAGACGATCTGATTGGGAAGCTGCTGCGTGTCGGCCTCGAAGCCCTTGCACAGGCAGAGAATGTGCGCGGGCACGATGCCCGCCTGCTGCATCGCACGGCACAGATCGCGCAAACCCGCGACGGGCGTGGCGACCACGCAGAGCGCGGCGGCGGCGGCCGCGTGCTTGAGCGCGGCGTCGAAATTCGCTTCGAAGCGAAGCGCCTGCGGCAACGCGACACCCGTAAGGTAGCGCGTGTTTTCGTGCGTGTTCGAGAGTGATTCGATGAGCGCTCGATCGCGCGCCCAGAGCATCGTGTCGTGCCGCGCCGCGAGATGGCCCGCCAGAGCGGTACCCCACGCGCCGGCGCCGAGAACGGCTACTTTCATGCTCGGCTCCGGATGGGCAGGAGTGAAACGGCTTAGTGGGTCGCGCCGTTCGCCGCGCCTTCCTGCGCGCCTGCGAGCTGCTGCAGACGCTGCTCGTACAGGGCCTGGAAGTTGATTTCGGCGAGGTGGATCGGCGGGAAACCGGCACGCGTGATCGCATCGGCGATGTTCGAGCGCAGGTACGGGAAAAGGATCGTCGGGCAGGCGATGCCGACCAGCGGATCGACCTGTTCGGCCGGGATATTGCGGATATCGAAGATGCCCGCCTGCTTCGCTTCGATCAGGAACGCCACCTTGTCGGTGACCTTGGCCGTGACCGTGCCCGTGACCAGCACTTCGAAGACAGTTTCGGCAAGACGGTCCGCCTTGACGTCGACTTCGACCTCAACCACCGGCATTTCCGTTTCGAGGAAGATCGCCGGCGAATTGGGCTGCTCGAGCGACATGTCCTTCAGGTAGACGCGCTGGATGTTGAAAAACGGCTGGTTGTTGTCGTCGGACATATTCGGTTCCTAAAAGGCCAGTTCAAAAAGAGCCCGGAAGGACTGTCTACTTTCCCCCGAAACGATTAACCTTGGATGCCTGAACAACGGATCAAGGAATGC
>LFJI01000308.1 GCA_001235855.1 Candidatus Burkholderia brachyanthoides | reverse complement strand
CGCATGTTGCGTTCTTCGGGGGGGCCCCGCTGCCGTAAGGCAGTGGGGCTACCCATTACGCAAAGCGGATCAAGGTCTCGCTCGGCTCCTTCAGCCCGATCGAATACCGGGAAAGTCTGGGAATAGCAACATAAACCCGTCCAAGATTTTTAGCCGCACCCCCAATTCACCAAGGCGTTCGGCGTGAGTCCGGCGGTGAGCGCGCTGGCCGTCGCTATTTTCATTGCGGGATTTGTGTCCGAAAGCTGGAGCCGGCATCGGCTGATGACGCTATCGCTCGCCGCGTCGTCCGTGCTGACGGTGATCGCCGCGCTGTTGCCCGACTGGCACGCGCTGCTCGTCGTGCGCGTGCTCGAAGGCTTCGCGCTCGGCGGCGTGCCTGCCGTGGCGATGGCATATCTCGCGGAAGAAGTGCATCCGGAAGGCCTCGGGTTGGCGAAGGCCCTGTACGTCGGCGGCACCGCGATCGGCGGCATCGGCCTGCTCGCGACATTCGCGTTCCGCGCGCTGCTGCCGCCTTCGCACCGGTTCAACCGCGGAGGGCGGGGCGTCGGTTTTCGGCATCATCGGCGCTCGCTGGCGGGGCATCTGCGGCATCGCGGTCTGCCGTTTCTGTTCGACTCCGGACTCGGTTTCGTGCTGATGGGCAGCTTCGTCACGCTTTATAACTACGTCGGCTATCACAGCTCATCAACGCGCCGTTCAGCCTGAACCAGACGGAGATCGGCGCGATTTTCACGGTGTATCTGACTGGTGTGGTCGCATCGCCGTGGTTGGGCAAGATGGCCGATGCATTCGGGCGCGGCCGCGTGCTGATCGCGAGCCTGCTGCTGATGCTCAGCATCGTGCTCACGACGTCGTACTCGCTGCCGGTGATCATCGCGGGCATTGTGCGTGCGTGACGTTCGGCTTCTTCGCC
This sequence comes from Candidatus Burkholderia brachyanthoides, assembly GCA_001235855.1. Taxonomy (GTDB): domain Bacteria; phylum Pseudomonadota; class Gammaproteobacteria; order Burkholderiales; family Burkholderiaceae; genus Caballeronia; species Caballeronia brachyanthoides. The sequence goes on along the minus strand of LFJI01000308.1, from coordinate 3,316 downwards.
GGGCATGCGGTCGCGAGCGGCTGGGTCGAGCGTCATCGGCTCGTACGGCGGGCACTTCTGGAGGGCTTTCGGCTGGCCGGGCGTGGCGGGCCTGATCGGCGTGCTGCTGGCAATCGGACTGGCGGCTGCGTTTCATCTGAATCGACGGGAGCGTGCAACGGCTGCCTGAACGTATCGGATCGTGCCCGATAGTCCGAATTCGCACGACCGCTTAGAAAGCGAAATGAAATAAGAGGAATTTTAGGGTTTCCCCGTGTTCGCTTAAAACGTATCGCGGAAAGCCTTATGCCGTAAGGCTCGGCCGATGTAATCGTTTCCTGCCGCACGAACTCCCGCGCTCCGGTTTCCGGGCGCCGCTTCTAGCTCTAATCGTCGGAGCGACAGTCATCACCCGCGACGATTAGAGCTAGAAGCAGGACGATGGGAGACGCACCATGACGACGTATTTCACGATCGGCGACTTCATCCTGATCATCCCGATGGCGCTGGCCGGGGCGTTATTTCTCGGCGCCATTCCGTGCGTGACGCACTTCAAGAACAACGTGCTGAGAGTCTTCGGCGCGCTGCTCGGCGTGCTCGTCGCGTTTTTGCTGGTCGAAGGATTGCCTGCTCTCGTCTAGCGACGGACGATGAGAAAGGGCGCATTGAGCGCCCTTCGAATGGTTCATCGCAGCTTGAATCACCGAAGATTCGAGCCCGCCCCACACGAAGCGACATCTCTCGCTTCGCGCAAACTCTCTTAAATGTGCTCGCCGAGGAAGGTCAGCGTGCGGCCGTGCGCAAGCGCCGATGCCTTCGCGTTGAACGACGCCCGGTCGCCGCAATTAAAGCCGTGATCGGCTTGCGGATACAAATACAGCGCCGAATCCTTGCGGCCCGAGAAGCGTTGGCGCACGGCGTCCACCGCATCGGCGGGAATGTGTGCGTCGAGATCCCCGTAGTGGAACTGGATCGGCGCCTTGATCTGGTCGGCCTTATCGAGCGCGTTCTGGATACCACTGCCGTAGTACGCCACTGCGACATCCACCGTGCCTTGCGCAGCCACCAGATAGGCGAGGCGTCCGCCGAAGCAATAGCCGATCGCCGCGACCTTGCCGGTCACTTCGGGCAACGCGCGGAGTGCCTTTGCGGCGGCGCCGACATCGGTGACGGCGTGATCGAGGTTGGTCTTCTGCAGCAGTTCCATCGCCTTCTCGCGATCCGCGCCTTCATAGCCCAGCTCGACGCGCGGTTGCACGCGCCAGAACACGTCCGGCGCGAGCGCCACGTAACCGTCCGCCGCATATTGATCCGCGACGCTGCGGATATGTCCGTTCACGCCGAAGATCTCCTGCAGGATGATCACGGCTGGCCCGCTGCCCGACTTGGGCAAAGCGAGATAGCCCTGGAAGCTGTCGGTGTCGGTGGGGATGTCGATCCATCGGGAAGTCACGGAAACGGTCACGTCGATACTCCTTTGCCTTGGTCGGAAAACACGAAGAAAATTCCTAGGCGAGTGAGTTTGCCAGCTTTCCCTTTCACTCGCCTGAGCGCCCCGCGCCAGCAACGGTGCCACGCACTAGCACGTCCTTTGACGCGAAGGCCATTTTTAGAGCCACTGGTCTAACACGGTTCTAATGCAAGCTGCAAATAAGCTTTAAAAAACGGGCCTATCCGGCAAGCGGCGAAGCGCAAGCCGCGCGATTATCCGCGACATCGGAACGCGTATAGATGTCGCGTGAAGCGAAGCGAGGTGAGGTGATACTTCGGAAACCCGCATGTACTGGACGTCTTCGCAGGAAACACCACCGCAAACGCGTGCACATCACAAGCGGTCGTTTAATCGATAGTGACACCAGTATCTAAAAAAAACTTCCCTAAATTAATTGGACAACCCTGCACTTGCGCACAGTGCGGATAGCGGCCGTCAAAAACGATCGGCCGGAAGGACTTGCCAAGTGCATGACGATGCATCCGGCGTGGTCGTCCACGGGACTGAGCGATCGTGATGAAAGACGGGGCACAGGGCGAACACGTTGTTTTGGGGACCGAAACTGGAGACTTACGAATGAACACCAAGCTTCACAAGTTGTTGCCGATCAGCGCTGCAGCCGTGCTGTTCGCTACGTTGGCAACGTCCGTAGCAGCCGATGAAGTCGTGAAGATCGGTCACGTTGCTCCGCTGACCGGCGGTATTGCTCACCTGGGCAAAGATAGCGAAAACGGCGCGCGGTTTGCGGTCGAAGAGATCAACGCAAAGGGTCTCACGATCGGTGGTCAGAAGATCACGCTGGAACTGGACCCGCAAGACGATGCGGGCGCCCTCCGTACCGCGACGCAGCTCGCACAGAAGCTTGTCGACGACAAGGTCGTCGCAGTGGTCGGTCACCTGAATTCGGGCACGACGATCCCGGCATCGAAGATCTATAGCGATGCGGGCATTGTGCAGATCTCGCTGTCGGCAACGAACCCGACCTACACGCAGCAAGGCTTCAAGACGACGTACCGCGTAGTTCGCGACCGATGCGCAGCAAGCTCCGGCGCTCGCGAACTACGCGGCCAAGGGCATGAAGGTGAAGTCGGTCGCCGTGGTGGACGATTCGACCGCGTACGGCCAGGGTCTCGCGAACGAGTTCGAGAAGACCGCCAAGTCGCTCGGCATCAAGGTTGTGTCGCATGATGCGACTAACGACAAGGCCGTGGACTTCCGCGCGATTCTGACCAAGATCAAGGGCGAAAACCCCGACGCCGTGATGTACGGCGGCATGGACGCGACCGGCGGCCCGTTCGCGCGTAGGCCAAGCAGCTCGGCCTGCGCGCTAAGGTTCTGGCGGGCGACGGCGTCTGCACGGAAAAGCTGGCCGACCTGGCCGGCGATGCAGCGGACAACGTCGCGTGCTCGGAAGCCGGCATGGCGCTCGAGAAGATGGACGGCGGCGCGGCGTTCCAGGCGAAATATCAGAAGCGTTTCGGCCAGCCGATCCAGATCGCCGTTCACGTATGACGCCGTGTACATCATCGTCGACGCGATGAAGCGTGCGAACTCCACCGATCCAGCCAAGATTCTGGCCACGATACCGAACACGGACTACAAGGGCGTGATCGGCGAGACGACTTTCGATTCGAAGGGCGACCTCAAGCACGGTGTGATTTCACTGTACGACTACAAGGAGGGTAAGAAGACCCTGCTCGACGTCGTGAAGATGTAAGCAGCCATCGGGCTGCGTGCCTGAAGGTTGTTCGAGCCGAGTGCGCGGTTCTGAAAGGACCGTGCGCTTTTCATTGTGCGCCCATGCTGGGCGCAATCTAGTGGGTGCAAGTCCCACCGTGAGTTGAC
>LFJI01000307.1 GCA_001235855.1 Candidatus Burkholderia brachyanthoides | reverse complement strand
ACCCAGTCCTCAGCGGCCTAGCCGAATAACTGTCCAACTTTGCGGGGTCAGTTCAATGACTGGGCTTTTTGTCGGAGCTTTTGGCTCCCCGACCTGGGCTCGAACCAGGGACCTACGGATTAACAGTCCGGCGCTCTACCGACTGAGCTATCGGGGAACATCTGCAGCATAGAAATAAAATTATAGGGAGCGTTTGCTACCCTGTCAACGCCGATTCCTCATTTGATACAGCTTTTTGCAAGAATTCGAATTTGTCTTAAATCCTGCAAAAGCGAGCCAAGGTGGTCGAATTCAGTGGATCAGCGCTCGAGCAGGTTCAGCTTTTCTTTCACGTCCTTGAAGTCGTCCGATTCGGGCAGCGGCGCCTTGGTCTTGGTGATGCTCGGCCAATTGCGCGACAGTTCGGCATTCAGTTCGGTGAAGTGCTGCTGATCGCCGGGGACGTCTTCTTCGGCGTAGATGGCGTTGACCGGGCACTCGGCGACGCACACGGCACAGTCGATGCACTCGTCGGGATCGATCGTGAGAAAGTTGGGACCTTCACGGAAGCAATCCACCGGGCACACGTCCACGCAATCAGTGAACTTGCACTTGATGCAGCTTTCGGTTACAACGTGAGTCATTCGGGCTCCTGCGTGCGGAATCTGTGGGGGCAGCGCCCTTTCTTTGGCTTCTCCCGGCATTTTCGCGCCGTGAGGGGCACTTGCGCAAACGTATATTATATGCGTAACGGTCAATTCCGAAGCGAGTGCACCATCGCGCGCTTTAGATCGATTCGTGATGTGGATATGCCCCGGCTTTCGGGCGCGCCGAAACCCCTGCCAGGCGGCCGTGAAGTATCTAAAAGGGTCCGCATGACCGGTGAATGATGCCGCATTCGGGTAACATGGTCTCGACGACCCGTGCTTCGAGACGGCGCGCGGTCACCTCGCATCGATGTTTCAATCAGAACCATGATCATCAATTCGCTGCTCGATACCGACCTCTACAAATTCACGATGATGCAGGTTGTTCTGCATCACTTCCCGGCGGCGCATGTCGAGTACCGCTTCCGCTGCCGCACGGCCAACGTCGATCTCGTGCCGTACATCGACGAAATTCGCGACGAGGTGGGCCAGCTCTGCAACCTGCGCTTCAAGGAAGAGGATCTCGAGTATCTGCGGCAGATGCGCTTCATCAAAAGCGATTTCATTGACTTTCTGGCGCTGTTCCATCTGAACGAAAAGTCGATCCGCATCTCGCCGTCGCCCAGGGGCAACGGCGAAATCGACATCATGATCGAAGGGCCGTGGCTCCATACCATTCTCTTCGAGATTCCGGTACTCGCCATCGTCAACGAGGTGTATTTCTGCAATACCCAGCGCAAGCCCGAGTTCGAAACCGGCCGCGAGCGTCTGCGCGACAAGATCAAACTGCTCGTCACGCCGCCCGAGTATTCGGACTGCAAGATCGCCGATTACGGCACGCGCCGCCGCTTCTCCAAGCAATGGCAAGAGGAAGTGCTGATGACGCTCAAGGAGCGGCTCGGCGCTCAGTTCGCGGGCACCAGCAACGTGCTCTTCGCGATGCAGCACGGCTTGCGTCCGCTCGGCACCATGGCGCACGAATACCTCCAGGCGTGTCAGGCGCTCGGCCCGCGTCTGCGCGACTCGCAAATTTTTGGCTTCGAGATGTGGGCGAAGGAGTATCGCGGCGATCTGGGTATCGCGCTGTCGGACGTGTACGGCATGAAGGCGTTCCTACGCGACTTCGACATGTACTTCTGCAAGCTGTTCGACGGCGCGCGTCACGATTCCGGCGATCCCTTCGACTGGGGCGAACGGCTGCTCAGGCATTACGAGGAGAACCGCTGCGATCCGCGCACCAAGATTCTCGTGTTCTCGGACGCGCTCGATATCCCGAAGGTGCTGAAACTTTACGAGCGCTTCCGCGGGCGCTGTCAGCTCGCATTCGGCGTCGGCACGAATCTGACCAACGATCTCGGTTACCAGCCTTTGCAGATCGTCATCAAGATGGTTTGCTGCAACGGCCAGCCGGTCGCCAAACTGTCCGATGCGCCGGGCAAGAATATGTGCGACGACAAGGCGTATCTCGCCTATCTGCGTCAGGTGTTTGGCATTCCGCAGCCTGTTGGCGAAGACTGAACGGGCGAACGTGCATTCGGCCTATGCCGTTCGGCCGAGGTTCGCGCGATGGGACCGCTCGTTATAATTTCGAACGCATCGCCGGCTTTGCAACGCGCGCGCATTCCACGCTTGAATTAACGAGGACGGCACCATGGACACATCGGATGCGCGCCGTAATATTCTCGCGCGCATCCGTAGCGCGCAGGGCAGACGCGGCGTCGAGCCGGGCGATGCGGAGCGCGCCGCCGGATTACGTGCTGCGTCATCCTGCCGGGCCGCGTCCGCCGCTACCTACCACGCGCGACGATCTGATCACGCGTTTCCGTCTCGAAGCCGAACGTCTCTCGACAACGGTTGCCGAAGTCGATTCCCTCGTCGATGCGCCTGCCGAAGCCGCGCATTATCTCCAGTCGCTTGCGCTTGCTACCGACGCGGTCGCGTGGCCCGCGCTTGCCGATCTGCCGTTCGCGCAAGCGGGGGGCACACGCGGCGTTCCGCAAACTCGAAGACGCCGATCTGGTCGGCATCACCGGCTGCTTTTGCGCGACGGCTGAAACGGGTTCGCTCGTGCTGCTTTAGGGAGCGGACACGCCCGCGTCCGGCGCGCTATTGTCGCAGACGCATATTGCCATCGTGCCGGCGTCGCGCATCGTCGCGGCGCATGAGGACGCGTTCGCGCTGATCCGCGCGGAACGCGGTGAACTGCCGCGTGCAGTGAACTTCGTGTCCGGGCCGTCGCGCACCGGCGATATCGAACAGACCATCGTGCTCGGCGCGCATGGGCCGTATCGCGTGCATGTGATCGTCGTGCGCGGAGCCTGAGACGGTGCGGCGTGCATCTCTGTGCGGACTCGCCGCGCTCGGCGTACCTTTGAGCGCGTCGGCGGCGTCGCTCGACGGTGCATCGCTGTCGGCCGCGTGGGGCATTCCGTTTGTCGGCATCCTGTTGTCGATCGTGGTGTTGCCGCTGATCGCGAATGAGATCTGGCATCACCATTACGGCAAGATCGCGGCGCTCTGGGGGGAGTCGCGTTTCTCGCGCTGTTCGCGGCAGTTTTCGGCATCGGCGCGGCGGCGGGCGTGCTCATGCACGCGCTGCTCAAAGAATACGTGCCGTTCATCATCCTGCTCGCGTCGCTTTACACGGTGGCGGGCGGCATCTGCATGCGCGGCGATCTGCGCGGCTCAACACCGGGCTGATTGCGCTCGGCACCGCGCTCGCGAGCATCATGGGCACCACGGGCGCGGCCATGCTGCTGATCCGCCCGTTGCGGCACGCGAACGGCAATCGCAGGCATGTGGCGCATGTCGTCGTGTTCTTCATCTTTCTGGTCGCAAACGCGGGCGGCTCGCTCTCGCCGCTCTTTCTCGGCTTTCTGAATGGCGTTGATTTCTTCTGGACGACGGCGCATCTCGCCGCCGATGCTGTTCATCTGTGTCATGCTGCTGGCAGTTTTCTACGTGCTCGACCGTTATTACTGGCGCATGAAAGAAGATGCGCGCGGCGCGGTCGCGGATTCGCCGGCCGGCTCGCCGCTCGGCATCGACGGCAAGATCAACTTCATGCTGCTCGCGGCGATCATCGCGCTTGTGCTGATGAGCGGCGTCTGGAAGCCGGACATCGCGTTCGATGTGGTGGGCACGTACGTCGCGTTGCAAAACATCGTGCGCGATGTCGCGCTGCTCGGCGTGCTCGGCGCCTCGCTCGCGCTCACGCCGAAGCATGCGCGCGAAGGCAACGCGTTCGACTGGGCGCCGATCGAAGAGGTCGCGAAACTGTTCGCCGCGATCTTCATCACCATCGCGCCGGTCATCACGATCCTGCGCACGGGCGAGGCGGGCGCGTTCGCGGGCATCGTGCACGCGGTGTCCGACGCGCAGGGCAAGCCGATCGATCTCGCGTATTTCTGGGCGACGGGTCTGCTCTCGTCGTTCCTCGACAATGCGCCGACCTATCTCGTGTTCTTCAATCTCGCGGGCGGCGATGCCCGCACGCTCATGACCACCGACGCCACGACGCTCGCCGCCATCTCGGCGGGCGTGGTGTTCATGGGCGCGAATACGTAGTCGCCCCTGCATAAGGTAACCGAGGCAGGCACGGCGAGACGTTGGAGGGAG
>LFJI01000306.1 GCA_001235855.1 Candidatus Burkholderia brachyanthoides | reverse complement strand
AATCGTTTCGGGGGAAAGTAAACAGTCCTTCCGAGCTCTTTTTGAACTGGCCTTTTAAGGCCTTGCGGTTGCGTAATTGGTCGATCCAGACGGTCCCGAGAATCACCACCCCAATGATGATCTGCTGGATGAAGCTGGAGACTCCGTTCATGTTGAGGCCATTGCGAAGCACCCCGATAACGAATGCGCCAATAGCCGTCCCCGAGATCGTGCCCACGCCACCCATAAGCGACGTACCGCCGATTACTGAACTGGCAATAGCGTCAAGCTCGTACATCACACCTTCGTTCGGTTGACCGGTGACGAGCCGTGACATGAGCACGCATCCCGTCACACCGGCCAACGCACCGGAAAGCACGTAGGTGAAAAGCTTCACACCTTGGACGTTGATACCTGAAAGCCGAGCCGCTTCAGCATTTGATCCAACCGCATAGATATGGCGGCCAAGTGAAGTCTTTGAGAGCAGGATGGAAACGCCCACAAAAAGCACAACCATGACGATCACTGGGTATGGGATTCCCGGAAACGTCGTGTCGGGGAATCCGTCCGCGCCGATGTGGGATATCCGAAAAAGCGCACCGTTTCCAAGCGCTCCAAAGGAGGAGTCACCAAGGTCTGAGACCGGCCGTGCTCCGGTGATTTGCAAAGCGATACCCCGAGCGACAAGCATCATGCCCAGCGTGGCAATGAAAGGCGGCAAGCCCATACGCGTTACACAAATCCCATTAACCAGTCCGCAAAGGGCGCCGATCAGCACACCGCAGAGCATCGCCGCAGACACCGGCACTCCTGCCTTGACGAGGAGCGCCGCGCCAACGCCTGTGAGGGCGAGGACAGAGCCCACCGAGAGGTCAATCCCGCCAGTGATGATGACGCACGTTGCAGCGACCCCGAGATAGGCAGTCGAGGTCACTTGGAGACTCACGGTCATGAGGTTATCGGCCGACAAGAAGGCCGCACTGGCGAAAGAGAAGGCGATCACCAAAAGAACCAGACTTCCTAGTGCGGCGAACTTCTGAATGAGATCACGGCGTCGTTGCTGAGCGGAGCGCTTAGCGACTTGGGTGGGATCGGAAGTCATTTCAAGCATGGATGCACCCCGAAGCATAGTGCATAATTTCTCCTTGACTGGTCGATTTGGTTTCGAGAATCGCTGTCACCCGCCCTTCGTGAAACACGGCAATCCGGTCCGTCATGCTGAGCAATTCGGGCAGATCCGAACTGATTAGAACAACGCCTACCCCTTCTGCAGCAAGTCGGTCCATTAGCCCGTATATCGCGAACTTGGCCCCGACATCGATGCCGCGCGTCGGTTCGTCGAAGAACAAAATGTTTGATCTGCGGTACAACCACTTACCGATAACAACTTTCTGCTGATTACCGCCAGAAAGATTGCGCACGATCTGGTAAATCGAGGGCGTACGGATAGCGAGATCCGTCACGTACTTTTGAGCAACACGTGCTTCTTCTTTGAACCGCAAGAAGCCAGATGAAGCTATGCCAGCGACGTTGGCTAATGTGATATTGAAAGCGATCGGCATCGCCAGGGCCAGTCCCTCCTTCTTTCGATCCTCCGAGAGGTATGCGATGCTGTGACGGATGGCCTCTCGCGGTGAACGTATTGAGACTGCCTCTCCTCTAAGCGTAATCGTGCCGCCATCAAGCTTGTCAGCACCGAATATCGCCCGGGCTACTTCGGTGCGTCCCGCCCCCATCAGCCCCGCAAAGCCGAGTATTTCACCCTTGTGCAGATCGAACGAGACCGGGCCAAAGACGCCGCTGCGACGAAGCTCACGTGCACCGAGGAGTATCTCGTTCGTCGGAATAGATTGCCGCACTGGATATGCTTCGGCGAGCGAGCGCCCTACCATACGCGCCACGATATCGTTGACTGAAATTGAAGCAAAGTCATCAGTTGAGATGTGACGGCCATCGCGCAACACAGTTACGCGGTCGACGATTTGTTGCATCTCGTCGAGACGGTGAGAGATGTACAAAATCGCAACGCCGGCGTCTCGCAGATCCTTAATGATGCGAAAAAGGTAGATCGTTTCTGACTCTGTCAGTGAGGACGTTGGTTCGTCCATGATCAACACCTGGGCGTCGAGTGACAGGGCCTTGGCAATTTCCACCATCTGCTGCTGCGCGATCGATAACGTACCCACGAGGACAGATGGAGCAACATTGAGTCCGATGCGCGCCAAACATCGCTTTGCGTCGTCGTTGAGCTTTCGTTTGTCAACGAACGGGCCGCGCTTCGGCTCTCGCGCGAGGAAGAGGTTCTCGGCAACGCTCAGATGCGGTACCAAGTTCAACTCTTGATGGATGATCGCAATCCCGGCAGCCTGCGCACCGGAGATCGAAACGAACTGAACCTGTTCTCCGAGATAATGAATGGTGCCGCTGTCTGGCCGGTATTGTCCGCTGATGATCTTCATCAGCGTTGATTTCCCAGCTCCGTTCTCGCCGCAGACTGCGTGTACTTCCCCGTATCGCAGATCTAGATTGATGCCATCCAACGCGATGACACCGGGAAAGCGCTTGCCGATCCCCTCCAGGCGGAGAATCTCCTGCCTGCCACGATTGAGGTCACCTGCAGCCAAGGCTGGCAGACCGTGGGACGTCGCCATACTCATACTTTCCGTCTCCTAAAAGCGGCCAACCTGGCATGTCGCTGGTCAGTCCAATTGCGACAGATTAAACAGCGTTTCCATGGGACTGGTCAAGCCAATTTGAGTTTTTCTAACCAATCTTACCAATAGAGAAAACCTTCATGAGGCGCTTTCGATGCAGCACGACGCGCTCTTGGGAGTGCTAGACTAGGACGCGCTGGTCTCTTGCGTCCGCTGGTCTCTTGCGTCTTCTTCACCTCTGCACACTGCTTCATGAAATCACCTGAGCCCAAGCGACTTTACCAATCGGTCGCCAGTCAAATCATCAAGCTCATTAGGGAGGGCGAATTCTCACCAGAGGAGCGCCTACCGACCGAGCGGGAATTAGCGCTAAAACTCGGGGTTTCACGACCTTCCTTGCGGGAGGCGCTGATCGCATTGGAGATTGGAGGTCAGGTCGAAATCCGCGTAGGCTCTGGGGTCTACGTCCGGTCTACCTCCGGAACGCAAATTTCGATGATGACAACACTGCAGCAGTGCCGGCGCTGGGCGATAGTCTATCGGAATTGATGCAGGCACGCGCGGCGATCGAGGGCAGCGTGGTGGTACTGGCGACCGCGCGCATGAGTGCGGCTATGTTGGAACGCATACGTCGTTCTATTGACCGGATGCGCCGTCTTGCAATCGCCGGAAAGTCTCCCGTTGAGGCGGACCGTCAATTCCATTTGCTTATCGTCTGAAGCCTCAGGCAACTCTGTTCTTCGTCGCTTTGTTGGCCAACTTTTTGATAGCCGCCACGACCCGATCGCTGCTGCCATGCGGGGACATACGGAGAATGCAGAGACGCGGAGTGCGGCCATACGGGAACGTGAGGACATCTTGAGCGCACTGCGAGCCGTGGATCCTATCGCGGCACAGGCGGCAATGCGATCTCACTCACTTAAAAGCGTCAGAAAAGCGATGGACCGATGGCACGTTAAGGGAGGCCATCGCCGAAAAGACGCCTCGTGCCAGTAAAGCGTCGCGCTGACAACTTCTCACGCACGACTTTTAGTTAGGTTGATGCGCGCCGATTAGGATTTGACCACGTATTACTCCAACTGCTTGATGCGCTTGATCAGGAATCTTTCAGTTCTAGCGAGATGTCATTGACCTGACGGAAATTCCCGGTGGTGTACCCTCTCGAGAAAGCGAACAATAAATGTACGATTAAGCCGATGCAGCCCCAAGCTGCGCCGAAGGTGGCAACAGCGATACCAAACGACATGACCAAGACAGCATCTGATGAAGTGGTCATCGTCCACGTCGTCAGGCTTACGCCACTTACGATCGCTAAGATCACGAGTACCAACGTAAAAATACGGGCGTTTTCTTCTGGTTTCTCCTCAATCTGACAATCAGATAAAGAAAGGGGGTAGAGCGAACCGAGCACGTAGAACAGCATCGAGTACTTGCCCATAAAATGCTCCCCTCCCCAATAGTGACCTCTAAGACCAAGGCAAGATATCGGCCTCCTTGGGCTTCTTGGGACTCGCGAACGAGCTAAAGTCAGAAGTGGTGTACGGGGAAGTTGAGGCGGAAAATTGAAGGCGGTGGTAGTTTCAGCTGAGAATCGGATTGTCGAAGTCGGAAAGC
>LFJI01000305.1 GCA_001235855.1 Candidatus Burkholderia brachyanthoides | reverse complement strand
AAACGTTACTCCGTTCGGTATCTCAGAAGAAACCCCTTAACTGAACGGCATTAGCTCTTCGGAGCGGCTTTTTTTCGTCGGGAGACCGACAAAAGGGTCAGCGCGGATATCGAACGTCGAGAATATCGATCTGCTGGATGCCTACAGGCGTATGCAGCGACAGCGTATCGCCGATCTTCGCCTTCAGCAGTGCACGCGCCACAGGCGAGATCCAGCTCACGTAGCCGCAGTCCAGATCCACTTCGTCCACGCCTACGATGGTCACCGTCTTCACGTCGCCGTCGTCGCCCGCGTAATCGACGGTCGCGCCGAAAAACACCTGATCGACGTTCTCCTGTTTGGTGCTGTCCACCACTTCCGCCTTGTCCAGCCGCTTGCCCAGAAAGCGGATACGGCGGTCGATCTCCCGTAGACGCTGCTTGCCATAGATGTAGTCGCCATTCTCCGAGCGATCGCCGTTGGACGCCGCCCACGAGACCAGTTTGACCACTTCCGGACGCTCGGTATCGAGCAGTTGCAGCAACTCGTCGCGCAAGCGCTGGTGGCCGGCCGGCGTGATGTAGTTCTTGGTCCCTGCGGGAACATCGGGCTGGCCGAGATCGAGGTCGTCGTCGCTTTCGTCCGACTCTTTGACAAATGCCTTGTTCATGATGCGAACCGCTTATCGTGGATATTTGCTTTGGAACTAACAATTTACCATAACGCACGCGTGTCGCGCCGGCGCTCGCATGACGATTTAAGCAATAGCCCTTCCCTTTTCCCATAACCCTCATTATAATTTTGTTCCTGCGGGCGGCTGTAGCTCAGTTGGATAGAGTACTTGGCTACGAACCAAGGGGTCGTGGGTTCGAATCCTGCCAGCCGCGCCATTTTTTCGAAGGGCCTTCTACACAGAAGGCCCTTTTTGTTTCTTGCTTTCCCGTTTCCCTACGCCGCGCCGCGTCGAAAACGCCTCACGCGCGCGGGTTCGAGCCGATATCGCCAATATGCATGTTCGGCGACGGCATATCCTCCACCGATGTCACCGCGCTCGACTCCTCGAGCGCATCCATCGGCGCGCAGGCCGGTCAGCGCCTGCGGGCGGCGCAGTATCTCATCGTCCACTTTTCGGCCGAACGCCTGGCGCACGAACTCCCTGAGCAGCGCGATACGCAGCGATGGCCCGCTCCCCTCCACCTCCCATCCTTGCTTGCCGAAGCTCACGCTGCACGTGACCTCGCCGCGCTCGTGGTTGGTCATCTCGAGATTGCGGGCGCGCTCCAGTACGACGGTCGCGGCTTCCAACGACGACGACGGCAAAAAGCGCCCATCCCACGGCCGCCCACGGTCGTTGCCACGAATGGAGAGCGTCTCGCCGCGGTCAGTGAAGTGGATTTCGCGGATGAAGTCGTGCAGCGCACGCGCGACCCAGTAGTCGAGCGCGGTGTCGTCGAGATCGGAGGTGTTCATGTGCGGCGTTCCTTGTCTATCGGTTTTCAACAGGCGTGCACGCCGCGTTCCAGCGCCGGATCAGTAGTCGGCGCGTTCCCGGTCGATGCGCATGCCGCCGTCCTGATTGCGGTGATGCGGTTCGTCGCTCGGACGCTCGCGCGCGATGCGCATCACGTCATGATTGGTGCGCACGCGGCGCATGACGTTCGCCAGATGCACGCGGTCGCTGACCTGAATAACGAAGCGCAGCAGCTTGGCTTCCTGCGACACGTCCTCGTCCATCGCGATATGGACGATGTTGGCGTCCGCCGAGGTGATATCCGCCGCGACGCGCGCGAACACACCCTTCGTGTTCTTGACCAGCACCTTCACGGCGACATCGAACAGACGGCCAGGCTGCGGCGCCCATGCGACGTCGATCCAGCGGCCCGGGTCGCGCCGGTGGATGCGTTGCGCCACGCGGCAATCGGTCGTGTGAATGGCCATGCCAAGACCGATGCCGATATAGCCCATGATGTCATCGCCGGGAATCGGGCGGCAGCATGGCGACAACTGCACCGACATGCCTTCCGTGCCCGTGATGACCACCGGCGGCACAGTATTCGTGTTGTGATGCTCGCGATGCGGATGCTCGTCGTCGTCCAGCCCGTTCATCAACACTTCGATGCGCTTGGCCATGACCGCCGCAACGCGCCGGCCGAGGCCGATATCCGCGAAAATTTCCTGGCGCGTCTTGTTGCCGGTCCACTGCACGAGCTTTTCCCACACTTCCGGCGTGACATCCGAAAGCACAAGGCCGTAGCCCTTGAGACTCTGATCGACCAGACGCTCGCCCAACTGCACCGACTCGTTCAGCCGCATCGTCTTCAAATAGTGGCGGATGGCCGAGCGCGCCTTGCCGGTACGCACGAAGCCGAGCCACGCAGGATTTGGCTTGGAATATGGCGCGGTGATAACTTCGACGATATCGCCGCTCTTCAACTCGGTGCGCAGCGGCAGCAGTTCATTGTTGATCTTGACCGCCACACACTGATTACCGAGGTCGCTGTGGATCGAATAGGCGAAATCGAGCGCCGTCGCGCCGCGCGGCAGTGGCATGATCTTCGACTTCGGCGTGAAAACGTAGACGGCGTCTGGGAACAGGTCGATCTTGACGTGTTCGAGGAATTCGCTCGAATCGCCCGCTTCGCTTTGAATGTCGAGCAGCGATTTGAGCCATTGATGCGCGCGCTTTTGCACATCGTTCAGATCGGCGCCGCCATTCTTGTAGAGCCAGTGCGCCGCGACGCCCGCCTCCGCGATCTCGTGCATCTTGCGCGTGCGAACCTGGAATTCGATGGGCGCGCCGAACGGGCCTACCAACGTGGTGTGCAAGGACTGATAGCCGTTCACCTTCGGAATGGCGATGTAGTCCTTGAACTTGCCCGGCACGGGCTTGTAGAGCACGTGTAGCGCGCCGACGCAAGTATAGCACTCCAGCGCGCTCTCGACGACCACACGGAAACCGTACACGTCGAGCACTTGCGAAAACGACAACTGCTTGTCGCGCATCTTCTTGTAGATACTGAAGATGGTCTTCTCGCGGCCGGTGACTTCCGCATTGATCTTTGCATCCGCGATGGTGCGCTGCACCGCTTCGAGAATCTTGCCGACCACTTCGCGCCGGTTGCCGCGCGCCGCCTTCACCGCTTTTTCGAGCGTGGCGTAGCGGGTCGGATTGAAGTTCGCGAAACTCAGGTCCTGCAGTTCGCGATATGTGTTGTTCAGACCAAGCCGATGCGCGATCGGCGCGTAGATATCGAGCGTCTCGCGCGCCACGCGGCGGCGCTTTTCCAGCGGCACCGCGCCCAGCGTGCGCATGTTGTGCAGCCGGTCGGCGAGCTTGACGAGGATGACGCGTACGTCGCGTGCCATCGCGAGCAGCACCTTGCGGAAGTTTTCCGCCTGCGCTTCCTCGCGATTGCGAAATTCCATCTTGTCCAGCTTGGACAGGCCGTCGACCAGTTCCGCGACCTTCGCGCCGAAATGCTCGGCGATTTCCGTCTTGGTCACGCCCTGATCTTCGATTACGTCGTGCAGCAGCGCGGCCATGATCGACTGCGCATCCAGCTTCCAGCCCGCGCAGATTTCCGCGACCGCGACCGGATGCGTGATGTACGGTTCACCGCTCTGGCGATATTGCCCGAGATGAGCTTCGTCGCTGAAATGGAAAGCCGCCTTGACTTCCTTGATCTCTTCCGGGGTGATGTAGCTCAGCGCGTTGGTCAGCTTCGCGATGGAAACGACGTCGTGCCGA
The DNA here is from genome assembly GCA_001235855.1 of Candidatus Burkholderia brachyanthoides. Taxonomy (GTDB): domain Bacteria; phylum Pseudomonadota; class Gammaproteobacteria; order Burkholderiales; family Burkholderiaceae; genus Caballeronia; species Caballeronia brachyanthoides. Next base: position 521 of record LFJI01000305.1, on the reverse strand, counting down.
CGTGGCTTTTCCGGAGTCGCGGTCGGGCCGAACAGATGACGGAAGGACTGTTCGAGGACCGCGTCGATGTACTTGCGCGCCGTATGCGGCTTGTCCGCGTCGAGCGCGGCGTCGGTATCCGGCTCGAGGTCGGGATCAACGTTCACGGAGGCTGGCAACGGTGTCGGACTCGTGATCGCCTCCGTGGTCGTGTGACGCGCTGGTCGTCGATTGAAAAGATGAAACGGTACTAAAAACTAAAAAGCCCTGCTTAAACGGGCACCTTCTTCAACATTTCGATGCCGACCTGGCCCGAAGCGATTTCGCGCAGCGCGACGACCGTGAGCTTGTCGCGGCTTTCGATCTTCGGCGTGTGGCCTTGCGCGAGTTGACGCGCGCGATACGTGGCCGCCAGCGCGAGTTCGAAGCGATTCGGAATTTGTTTCAGGCAATCTTCAACGGTGATGCGGGCCATGTCTGTTTCCTTCTAGGTTCTGTTCACATTTTCAGCAGCGCTCCAAAGGCGCAGGCGAGCACGGCGA
>LFJI01000304.1 GCA_001235855.1 Candidatus Burkholderia brachyanthoides | reverse complement strand
ATGAAAAACACCCCAAAGGTTGGATCAGCGTCCAACTCTTGGGGTGCAGTTCATTTGGGCCTTTTTTGCGTTCTATGCGAGCAGTTGCGCTTCGGAAGGCAAACTCCAGTCGATCGGCTCGCGCCCGTGCTTTGTCAAATACTCATTGGCAAGCACGAAATGTCCGCAGCCGAAGAATCCGCGATACGCCGACGCCGACAACGGCGACGGATGCGCCGACTCCAGCACGCAATGCGCTTTCCTCGTGTCGTCGATCAACGCGCGCTTGGCCTGCGCGTGCGATCCCCACAGCATGAACACGAGGCCGTCGTGCCGCATCGCCATTTCGTGGATGAGCGTGTCCGTGCATGGCTCCCAGCCGCGCTTGGCGTGACTGCCAGCTTTATCGCGCTCGACGGTCAGCGACGTATTGAGCAGCAGCACGCCTTGCTTCGCCCACGAATCGAGACAGCCGTGCGACGGTGGCGCGAAACCGAGACTCGCGTTGATTTCCTTGAAGATGTTCTTGAGCGACGGCGGCGGACGCACCGGCGCGGGCACAGAAAACGCGAGGCCGTGCGCCTGCGGCAGACCTTTGTCTTCGCCGTGATACGGGTCTTGCCCGAGGATCACGACTTTCACGTCAGCCGGACTCGTGAGCCGCAGCGCGCGGAAGACATCGGCGGGATACACGGTTTTGCCTGCGGCGCGTTCCGCATCGACGAAAGCGCACAGCGTTTCGTAACGCGGACTGTCGATGAACGGCTTCAGATGCTTGCGCCAATCGGCGGGCAGAGCGTCGAACTGGCTTTCGAGCGTCGTCTCGCCGGCGTCTTGCGTTGCCGGGCTATCGAAAAGAGAAGACTGGCGGCTCATGCTTCGTTGTCGTCTTCCGCACGCGTGCGCAGCAGATAACCGCGCTCCGCCTTGCTCAAATCTTCGGGCGTGAGTTCGGGAAACGCGCCGCGCATTTCGGCCGACAACATCGACAACGCGCCGACATCGCCCGATTTCAGTTCCAGTTCGAGTTCGCTGATTTCGGCGTGGCGGGTTTCGCCGTCCACATCGGCGATGATCTTGCCGCGATCCAGCGCCACTTCGATCTGTGATCCTTCGCGCTCCATGTCCCACACGATACGCTTGAAATCGGTCTTGAACAGCGCGATGAGTTCCGGCGCGGCGTCTTTGAGCACTTCGCGCGCGTCTTCGTCGTCGCAGGCTTCGACGAGCGCGTCGATTTCCAGCGCCTCACCCTTGACCGGAAGCTCCCATTCCTGACGATTGCTCAAACCCGCGACCGTCTTGCCGAGCGTCTTGTAAGTCTGAAGCCATTGCTCCGGCGTGCGGCACAGGCGGAGCGCGGACTTCGCTTTCGCGAGCGCACAATCCGGCGTATCGAAGTAGACGTTGGCGAGCGTGATCGGCTTGCCGGCGCCGGTGCGTTCGTCGAAGAAGCGCGCCATGTCGTCGTGTCGCGAAGGCGCGAGTGACAGCTTGAGTTCTCTTTCGATTCCCATTTGCTTATCAGAAGAACATTCGCGCGAGTTCCACGCCGGAGTCGTCCGCGCGCATGAATGCTTTGCCGACGAGGAAAGTGTCCACATGCATCGCGCGCAGCCGCTCGACATCCAGGCGTGACAGAATGCCCGATTCCGTCACCACGATGCGATCGGCCGGTACCATTTCCAGCATGCCGATGGTCGTATCGATGGACGTCTGGAAGGTGCGCAGATTGCGGTTGTTGATGCCCATGAGCGGCGTCTTCAGCGTGAGCGCGTCGCGCAGTTCGTCGGCGTCGTGCACCTCCACCAGCACCGCGAGGCCGAGCGAGTGCGCGTAGGCTTCGAGGTCCTGCATCTGCGAAAGTTCGAGCGCGGCGGCGATCAGCAAAATGCAGTCCGCGCCCATCGCGCGCGCTTCCATGATCTGATACGGATCGATGATGAAGTCCTTGCGCAGTACCGGCAGGCCGCACGCGGCGCGCGCTTCCTGAAGATAGGCGACGCTGCCCTTGAAGAACTGCACGTCGGTCAGCACGGACAGACACGCCGCGCCGCCTTTCTCATACGATTGCGCGATTTCGCCCGGTACGAAGTTCTCGCGCAGCACGCCCTTCGACGGACTCGCTTTCTTCACTTCGGCGATCACGGCGGCTTTGCCTTCGGCGTGCTTTGCGCGCAATGCGCCGACGAAATCGCGCAGATCGCGCGAACCAGCTTCCAGCTTCAGGTCTTCGAGCGGCGCGCTTTGTTCGGCTGCGCGAATTTCCTCGCGCTTGACCGCAATGATGCGATCCAGAATGTCACTCATGATGGCTTCCGTTATTTCTTTGCGAACTGCTGCGTGAATGTGACGAGCGCCTCGACCTTCTCGCGTGCCGCGCCGCTTTCGATTGCCTCGCGCGCGGCGGCCATGCCGGCCTCGATCGAATCCACGACATCCGCAGCATAAAGCGCGGTGCCGGCGTTCATTGTGACGATCTCGCGCGCGACGCCCGTCTTGTTGTTGAGCGCGCCGAGCAGCATGGCTTTCGATTCCTGCGCGTCCTGCACCTTGAGCGAGCGGTTCGACACCATCTGCAAACCGAAGTCCTCGGGATGAATCTCGTATTCGGTGACCTGGCCGTTCTTCAGTTCGCCGACCTTGGTCGCGGCGCCCAGCGACACCTCGTCCATGCCGTCCTTTCCGTACACAACGAGCACGTGTTTGGCGCCGAGACTCTGCATCACGCGGACCTGAATGCCGACGAGGTCTTCGTAGAACACGCCCTGAAGCTGATTTGGCGCGCCGGCTGGATTCGTCAGCGGACCGAGAATATTGAAGATGGTGCGCACGCCAAGTTCACGGCGCACGGGCGCGATGTTCTTCATCGCCGGATGATGATTCGGCGCGAACATGAAGCCCATGCCGGTTTCGGCAATCGATGCGGCCACTTGTTCCGGCGACAGATCGATATTGACGCCGAGCGCCTCGAGCACGTCCGCGCTGCCCGATTTGCTCGACACGCCGCGATTGCCGTGCTTCGCGACCTTCGCGCCCGCCGCCGCCGTGACGAACATCGACGCAGTGGAAATGTTGAAGGTGGTGTGCGAGCCATCGCCGCCGGTGCCGACGATATCGACGAAATTGGAGTTGTCCGGCACCTCGACGTGATTGGCGAATTCACGCATCACGGTCGCGGCCGCAGCGATCTCGCCGATGGTTTCCTTCTTCACGCGCAAGCCGGTGATGATCGCGGCGGCCATCACGGGCGACATCTCGCCCCGCATGATCGTGCGCATCAGATGCAGCATTTCGTTGTGGAAAATCTCGCGGTGCTCGATGGTGCGCTGAAGCGCTTCCTGTGCGGTGATGGTCATGCTCGTCACGCTCGTTTGCCGGTCGAGGAATGCTTCACGAAGTTTTCCAGCAGCGCGTGGCCGTGCTCGGAGAGAATCGATTCTGGATGGAACTGCACACCTTCCACTTCCAGCTCACGGTGACGCACACCCATGATTTCACCGTCCGGTGTCCATGCGGACACTTCCAAACAATCGGGCAAAGACTCGCGTTCGATTGCTAGCGAGTGATAGCGCGTTACGTTGAAGTGTTTCGGCAGATCGGAGAACACGCCTTTACAGTCTGTCTCGATTTGACTGACCTTGCCGTGCATGATCGTCTGCGCGCGCACGATACGGCCGCCGAACGCTTCGCCGATCGCCTGATGGCCGAGGCAGACGCCGAGAATCGGCAGCTTGCCGGAGAATTCGCACAATACATCGAGCGTGATGCCTGCGTGCTGCGGATTGCTCGGTCCCGGTGACAGGCAGATGCGCGCGGGATTGAGCTTCGCGATTTGATCGAGCGTGATTTCGTCGTTGCGATACGTGTGCACGTCCTCACCAAGTTCGCCGAAGTACTGGACCAGGTTGTAAGTGAAGGAATCGTAGTTGTCTATCATCAAAAGTTTTGACATTTTAAACTCCTGATTTTATTACACTTTTGTACGAAACCATTTCATTACACACGTGGTTACGCACATTGACGCTGGATTTCAGTGGACGAAGCGTCAGTAGTCGTTGCTGTTCGGCAGCTGCAAGTCTAGCGAGTGGCTTTTGGTTGTACCAACGTGAGGCCCAGAGGCCTCCAGGGTGCCGAAGCAGGGCAAGCGCGCCTGTGTCCCGCGAAGACACAGCACACGAGTCGTCAGTTCGATGAATAGGCAGGGGAGCGAGTAGAGGCATCAGGCATTCTCCTTGGGATGTATAGACCGGAGACATGGGTAACACCTGTCCTGGAACAGGTGTTACCCATGTC
>LFJI01000303.1 GCA_001235855.1 Candidatus Burkholderia brachyanthoides | reverse complement strand
ACGGTCTACTGCGGAAAATCGTGGATATCTGATCGAAACCACGTCAACACGGGATACGCTGACGGATACATACCGAAGGGCATATCACGGAAGGATCGGTCGTCGAGTCCAGCAACTTTGCGCTCCTCGACGATGCCGCGCTCGACGCGGTGCTGAAGTCGCGTTGCCGCCCGTACTTCGAGAACGGACAAGCCATCGCAACGACGTTCAGGGTGCCATTCGTCTTTTCTCTCGCCGAACCGCGAGCGCCGGCCAGCGCTCGGCCCTAAGCGCGAGTGAACTCAGGCTCACACCCTCTCGCGCGCCACCTCCACCATTGCATCGAGCACGCGATCGAACTCCAGCGACTTGTCGAAGAAATGGCGCACACCATATTGCAGACAGCGCTCGCGATACGCCGGCAGCGCATGATTGGTCAGCACCGCGACGAACGCCGCTTGCGCGCGCCCCGTTTCACGAAGCCACGCCAGCACGTCGATGTCCGAGCCCTGCCTGAGTTGAAGATCGACGATCACGGCGTCGAAGGTCTGCGAGGACAGCAGCGCGATGGCGTCCTGCGGCGCATCCGCGAACGCGGTCACGCACCATGGTCCGAGCGCGTCGATGGCTTCGGTCAGGCTGCGCCCCGGATCAGCGGCGAGTCTCCGATCAGCAGCACCGCGAGCGGCACGCGCCGCGCGCTGCCGTGCGATGCTCCGTCGTCGGCGATGATGTAATTGCCCACGCCGGGCGTCCTCCGCTCACGCCGCGCGCCTCACGCGCGACGCCCTCGTTTCACGTCGAGGCCGCTCGCATGTCGGTCATGCGCGGCCCTCTCATCGCGGTACGTCTTGCGTCCATTCAGGCGCGACGCCATTCGGCCAAACCCAGCTAATCGATCAAACCATTCTCGATCGCGTAATACGTGAGATCGGCATTGTTCGCGAGCCGTATCTTCTCCAGGTGAGCGCATCGGCGACGAACTCCGACAGATACCGATGCCCGCGCGACACAGTGCGAATCGCCCGCACGATTTCCTCCGGCGCGGCGTCCTTGTTCAGATAGCCGTTCGCGCCCGCCTTGAGCAGATTGATCCCATACTGGCTTTCGGGAAAGCCCGACAACATCAGCACGTTCTGCTTGAGCCTTACCTACTTGATCACGCGCAAGGTGTCGACACCGTTCTTGTCCGGCATGACGATGTCGAGCAACACGACGTCGAAGGCCTGCTCGCGCACCAGCGCGATGGTCTCATCGCCGGTGGCCGCTTCCGCCGCGACTTCCATGTCGGGCTCGTCGGCGACGAACTGCCTGAAACCGCTGCGCACGATGGCATGGTCGTCGGCTATCAGGACTCGGATCATTCGCGCCGCATCGTTCCGGTCATCGGCAGCGCGTCGCGCATCAGCCGTTACGGCCTTCCAGCAGATCGGCCATGTCGTCGGCGTGCTCTTCCTCGACGGCCAGAATTTCTTCGAAGATACGGCGCGTCGTGACATCCTTGTCGCCCAGATAACGAATGATCTCGCGATAGGTATCGATGGCGATGCGTTCCGCAATCAGGTTCTCGCGGATCATGTCGATCAAATCGCGGCCTTCCTGATACTCCGAATGCGAACGCGACGCGAGACTGTCCGGCGCGAAGTTCGCGCTCGCCGCCGAGCTGCACGATGCGCTCAGCGAGCGTGGCGGCGTGTTGCTGCTCTTCGTTGGCGTGTTCGAGAAACTCCTGCGCGACGGCTTCCGAATGGATGCCCTTCGCCATGAAGTAGTGACGCTTGTAGCGCAGCGTGCAGACGATTTCCGTCGCCAGCGAGTCGTTCAGCAGCTTGAGCACGGTCTGGCGATCGGCGCCATAGCTGGGCGTCACCGGGCCTTCGTCCATGTGTTGCCGCGCGTCGTTGCGAATCTTCTCGACGTCGATCACGAATGCGCTCTTCGAATCGTTCGACGCAGCCTTTACAGCAGACGATTTGGACATTTGATCCGCTCCTAATGAGATGGGAATGTTGGCAGTCGCTGGAGCAGGTCGTGCGCGCGGCACTCGCCACCATCGCTCATAGCGCCCTGCTATTCAAACATATGCCTTTTTGCATGCGCCATGCCCGCTCATGCAAAAAGTCCGTCGCGCTCAGGCGGAACCCTCGCGATTGGTGCGGGCGGCCGTGCGCGAGGGTTGATCTATCGTCAGGTTCGGAACACGCCGAGCAGCAACGTGACCACGAACACCACGAGAAAGATGAAGAACAGGATCTTGGCGATTTCCGCCGCGCCCGCCGCGCGATGCCCGTGAAACCAAACACAGCGGCAATGATGGCGATGACGAAAAATACAGCGGCGTTGAAGCATGTGACCTCCTTATCTGCTCCCTGTTTGCTGTTATGACGAGGTTCGAAAGACGCTATGCGCCGGCTTCACCCCGCGCTAATCGATCGCTTTTCTTCGTGATGACGAAGCCGAGCACTAGGAACACAACGCACAGAATCAGGAACAGCACGAACAGGAATTTGGCGATGGCGGCAGCGCCGGCGGCGACGCCCGTGAAGCCGAGCAGACCGGCGATCACCGCCACGATGGCGAAGAACAAAGCCCACTTCAGCATGATCGTTACCCGTAGAAGTGGATGGTGAAGTCATGCTGGCCGGGCGTGTACGGCGGCGCATTCGGGCTGGCTCCTTTTTTGCTGTGAGTCGCTGACATGTGTTTTCAAGTCGGTTGCAATACGTCGTTGCGGACGTTCCAAGCCGATCCTGCGCGCCAGCCATCGACCCTTTGCAACATGAGCCACGTAGCGCGCGCCGCTTTCGCCGCTTTTACCGACCTGTCCGATCTCACGCCCGAGACCGGCACACCCGCGATCTCCGCGTCTCCTGCGTCATCGAAGACGGCGACGGCGGGGCTTGCGCGCCGCGCCGCCCGCGTCAACGACTGGATGCGCCGCTATAGCTGGCTGGTCGCGATGACGGTCGCCATCGTCATCACCGTGGGCGGACTGGTATTCTCGAGTCCGGGCACATGCGTATCGCGTCGGAATACGAAACCGCGCTGGACGCCAAGGGCGCGACCGCGCAACTCTCCGCGCTCACCGCCGAGGAACGCGCCTACGCGCTGAGGCCAGACCCCGCCATAAGGACCGTTTCGCCGCCACGCAGCAGCGCGTGAAACGCACGCTCGACGCAATGGACGCCTACTACTGCCGCATCGGCAACGACACCGCGCTCGCGAGCTTCGCGCAGGTCAGCGTCGCCGACCGACGATGAAATCGAACGCAGCGCGGCGCGTTTCGTCGCGCCATCGACCGTCGACGATCCGGCGGCGCATGCCCGTGCCCTCGCGCTGCCTGCCAACGCCCGACAACGGCGCGACGCTCGACGCCACACTATCGCTCCTGCACCTGAACGAGGACCAGCGCGCGCAGCAGGCGCTGGATGCGAGCCACCAGCGCGCGCAGCAGGCGCTGGATGCGAGCCGCGCCGATCAGCGCATCTCGACGCTATGCGTGGGCGCGCTGTGCGCGTTGAACATCGTGCTGTTCGTGCTGCTGTTCCGCAATCTGGACATTCAGCTCGAACAAGCAGAATCGCGTGCAGAAGAAGCTCATCACGCAACAGGAAGAACTGGACCGGCTCGTCTTCAAGCGCACGCGACAACTCGAAGCGCTCGCGTGGCACCTGCAGTCCGTCAGCGAAAACGAGAAGACCGAACTCGCGCGTGAACTGCACGACGAACTCGGCTCGATCCTGACCGCGAGCAAGATGGACGTCGCCTAGGTGCGCAACCGGCCCAGGGAAAGCGAACCGGCGATGGCCGACAAGCTCGCGCGCTCGGCAATCTGGATCAGGGCATCGCGCTCAAGCGGCACATCATCGAGGACATGCGTGTCCGACCGCGCTCGCGAACTTCGGTCTCGTCACCGCGCTGCGCTCGCTGGCGGACGACGCCGCGCAGCGCAACGGCTGGGCGCTCGAATTCGAACTGCCTGACGACGACGTGAAGCTCGGCGAGGCGGTCGAGATCGCGCTGTTCGGCGTCGCGCAGGAAACGCTCACCAACGCGGCCAAGTACGACGCGCGCATGCGAGCCGCATCCATGTGGCGCTCACGCTGGATGCAGCGCGCGTGGCGCTGCACATTGCCGACGATGGCATCGGCATTCAGCCGGGCGACCTCGAGCGCACGCATACGCACGGGCTGGTCGGCCGTGTTGCCTCACAGGAGGATGTTACCCCTGGCTAATTGTCATCGACACATCGTTTTTCGGTGGAAGCTGATGCTCTTTGGTGGCGTCCAGGGTGATCCACCACGCTCCCCGCCCGTC
>LFJI01000302.1 GCA_001235855.1 Candidatus Burkholderia brachyanthoides | reverse complement strand
CGAAGTGTTACCCCTGTCCTGGAACAGGTGTTACCCATCTCTCCGGTCTATACAGGCATCTACGGTATGGCGGGTTCGATCAATGGTCGTATGCAGTCGCAGTCGATCCTGCGCAACGCCTTCACGTTCGATCACAACTACGTCCTCGATACGCATCAGATGATGATCGGCGCGGCCAACGCGAACAAGGAAGCCTTGCTGGCCGTGTTTTCGGTGCTGGCGATGACCGCGTTCGCCGCGCTCGTCGTGCTGATGGCGCTGGGCGGCTGGCTGCTCAACACCAAGCCGCTCGCGCCGAACTTCGGCCGCCTGAATCCGGTTTCCGGCCTCGGCCGCATGTTTTCGATGCAAGGAAGGGCCGGTGCAGCTCGGCATGTCGCTCCTGAGGACGATCGGCGGCGGCATGGCGGGCGTCACGATGTGGCGCCACAAGTCGGAAACGCTCGATCTTCTGTCGAAGTCGCTCGCGCTCGGCGACGCGATGCACCTGATCGCGACGACCCGCAGCTTCTTCGCATGCGAGTACATCTGGTAGGGCACGTCGGCGGCGGCGAGCAGAAACAGTCCGCCGATCGCCATGCTGCGCATGACGAAGGAAGAAGTGAAGAAAGAACACAAGGAAAGCGACAGCAATACGCATATCAAGGCGAAGATTCGCTCGGCGCAACGTGCCGCAGCGCGCCACCGCATGATGCAGGAAGTGCCGAAGGCCGATGTGATCGTCACTAACCCGACGCACTTCGCTGTGGCACTGAAGTACACCGACGGCGAGATGCGCGCGCCGAAGGTCGTCGCCAAGGGCGTGGATCTGGTCGCGGCGCGCATCCGCGAACTCGGCCGCGAGAACAACGTGCCGATGCTCGAAGCGCCACCGCTTGCGCGTGTGCTGTATCACAACGTCGATCTGAACCCGGAAATTCCGGGTGCGCTGTACGGCGCGGTCGCGCAGGTGCTGGCGTGGATCTACCAGCTCAAGCGCTACAAGGAGGACGGTGGCGACAAGCCGGACGATCCGACCAATCGCGACGTACCCAAGGAACTGGACAAAGGCATGGTGTCCGATGCCGACGCCGATCAGGAAGCCGCCGATACCCTGACCGATGACGACAACACTTCGAATGGAGCCGCAGCATGAACGCGCGCGCAGGATTTTTCGCTAAACGCCCCGACGCGCTGGGCACGCAGAACCTTCGGGCCTTAGCCGGCCCGATCCTGATCTGCATGATCTTGGGCATGGTGATTCTGCCCTTGCCGTCGTTCCTGCTGGACCTGCTGTTCACCTTCAACATCGCGCTGTCGGTGATGGTGCTGCTGGTCAGCATGTACACGCAAAAGCCGCTCGATTTCGCGGCGTTTCCGAGCGTGCTGCTATTCTCCACGCTCCTGCGCCTGTCGCTGAACGTGGCGTCCACGCATCGTGCTGCTGCAGGGCCACACGGGTCCGGACGCGGCCGGTCAGGTGATCGAATCGTTCGGACACTTCCTCGTCGGCGGCAACTTCGCGGTTGGTATCATCGTGTTCGTGATTCTGATGATCATCAACTTCATAGTCGTCACGAAGGGCGCGGGGCGTATCGCCGAAGTCGGCACGCGCTTCACGCTCGATGCGATGCCCGGCAAGCAGATGGCGATCGACGCCGACCTGAACGCCGGCCTCATTCATCAATGAGGAAGTCGCGAAAAAGCGCCGTCAGGCGGTGACGCAGGAGTCCGAGTTCTAGAGTTCGATGGACGGTGCGTCCAAGTTCGTGCGCGGCGACGCGATCGCGGGCCTGCTGATCATGGTGATCAACATCGTCGGCGGGCTGATCGTCGGCATGGTGCAGCACGACATGGACTTCGGCCACGCGGCGACCAACTACACGCTGCTGACCATCGGTGACGGCCTCGTCGCGCAGATTCCGTCGCTCATCATCTCGACGGCGGCGGGTGTGATCGTGTCGCGTGTGGCGACCGAGGAAGACATCGGCACGCAGCTCACCGGCCAGTTGTTCCAGAACCCGCGCGTGTTGATGATCACGGGCATGATCATCGGCGTGATGGGGCTGATTCCGAGTATGCTGCATATCGCGTTTGGTTTGCTCGGCGACGACCTGATCTACGGCGCACGCACGATGAACAAGCGTGCCGAAGCAAAGAAGAAGGCCGGCGCAGTCACCGATGTGGTTCCGGCCGCGGTTACGCCGGTCGAGAACAGCGAGGCGAGCTGGGAAGACGTGTCGCTCATCGATCCGCTCGGACTGGAAGTGGGCTATCGCCCGATTCCGCTGGTGGACCGTAATTCGGACGGCGAGCTGCTCAAGCGTATCAATGACATCCGCAAGAAGTTCGCGCAGGAAATCGGCTTTCCTGCCGCCGGTGATCCATATTCGCGACAACCTCGAACTGCGTCCGAACGGTTATCGCATCACGCTGAAGGGCGTGGAAGTCGGCTCCGGCGAAGTGTTTCCGGGGCAGTGGCTCGCCATCAATCCGGGTCAGGTGTCGGCGGCGCTGCCCGGTCCGCAGACGACCGATCCGGCGTTCGGCCTGCCGGCGGTGTGGATCGACACCAACATGCGCGAGCAGGCGCAAGTCTACGGTTACACGGTCGTCGATGCGAGCACGGTGGTCGCGACGCATCTGAATTACCTGGTTGTGACACATGCGGCGGAACTGCTCGGCCGTCAGGAAGTGCAGGCGCTGCCGGAGCGTATCGGCAAGGACACGCCATCGCTCACCGAGGATCTCGTGCCGAAGACGATTTCGCTCACGACGCTGCAGAAGGTCTTGCAGAACCTGCTCAACGAAAGCGTGCCGATCCGCGACATGCGCACGATTCTCGATGCGGTGCAGGAGCACGCGCCGCGCATCGGCGACGCCTACGAACTCACCGCCGCGGTGCGCCTCGCGCTAGGTCGCGCGATCTCGCAGCAATGGTCCCCGGGCAACGACGATCTGCAGGTGATGGGCCTCGATCCGTAACTGGAACTGGAGCGCGTGCTGTCGCAGGCGCTGTCGACGAGCGCGAATCCGGGACTGGAGCCGGGCCTCGCGCAGACGCTGATGAACTCGACGCAGAACGCGATCCTGCGTTAGCAAACGATGGGCTTGCCGCTGGTTTTGCTGGTGCAGCATTCGCTGCGCGCGATGCTGGCGCGCTTCCTGCACTGTGGAGTCTGCCGCAGTTGACGGTGCTGTCTGTATGCGGAAGTGCCGGACACGCGGAATGTGAAGGTGGTGAATTTGATTGGGGCGTGATCACTCCCACCCCGCCCCCCGTTCCGCCGTATCTGAGATATAAAGCCTGGCCGGACTTCCCTGTGCGTCGAAGTCGGCCTTTGGCGAGAAAACGCAGAGGGCAAGCTGCCGCCATTGCTTCCGCATAGGGATTGTTGGGGCGGTTGAACACCGGATCGATCACCACGGCCGGAATGTGCGAAGTGCCGCCTTCGAGCGTGACCTTGCAGTTGCCGGTCTCCATGTCGAACCCGGAGATGACGCCCACGTACTTGCACAGGTACCGCGACAAACCCGCATGTTCGAAAGCGCGCCTGTGCGTGGCATCCAGCGATGCGAATCGCTCGCCGTCGGCGTAGAGATCGATGCGCTCGCAGGAGCGATCGACCGGCGCCAGCGCACGCCGCGCGGCGGGGCGCAGCGAGTCGGCAAGCCTGTCGAGCACGGCCATCATCTTGTCGACGGTCCGCGTGAGCGTGATGAATTGTCCTGATTGTTTTACATCGACCTCTGCAGGTTCTGCATCGACTGCTGCAAGGCTTCGTTGAGATATTTCATTTGGTCCTGGTCGCGACGAGATAATACATATTGAACGACGGTGGCAAGCACCGCCCCGAAAGCGCCGGACCACAGATCGCCGGACCACAGCTTCCTTGCTGGTTGCGAAGCTCTCGATCATCGCCAGGACTTCGAAACAATGATGCTCGGCAACCAGCAACGACACCACGCGAACTTCCAGCGCATCGCGACGACTGCTCAGTCTACCCGTAATGAGCGCGTCCGTGCATAGCGCAAAGACCTGCGCGAAGCCTTGCAGCGATTGTCCCAACAGATTCAGATCAATCTCATGCGATGCGGCGTCGTTCACCTCGCAACGCACGCTGACCTGACGATACACAGACAATTAGGATTTTTAACCTTATTGAAATCAAGCATCGCGCGATCCGCAGATAAAAACATGGGAACATGGAATCCGATTCGTCGAATCGAATTCCATGTTCCCATGCTAGGGTCTGTTTTCATTCGATGAAATGTGTTTATATCTTGTCTTTTGCATGAGCGGGCCAAGGTGATTCGAACGCTATTGAGCGACAGC
>LFJI01000301.1 GCA_001235855.1 Candidatus Burkholderia brachyanthoides | reverse complement strand
AACGCGACATTTCTATTTAGCTGCAACCCCCCGACATTTAAACTTAGCAGCAACACGGGAACACTTGAGACAAAAGACCACGAATCGATGTTCCTCACCTCTCATGACGCGACCGCGTCAGCGCTCGGCCGATGGGTACCCCAGTTCGTACGACAGCTCTCGCGCGCATGCGCGCAAGGCGGTATCGATGGCGCCGCCCCAGCGTGTATCGAACGAGCCTTCGTGTCCGAGCGCGAGTTCGCCGGTCGATTCGAACACCGGCATGCAGAACGCGTGAATGGTCGGCAGCAGCATGCCTTCGACGCGCGCCGCGCCATGTTCGCGCACGCCGGCCAGTACCGGTTCGATCTCCGCCAGCGATTTGCGCGCGGCGGACAGTTCGCGCTCGAGCATCGGCCGGGTCTTGCCGCGCGGCAGGTACGCGGCGAACAGCAAACCGGTGGCGGACGACAGCAGCGGCATCACGTCCCCCAGCTTGAGCGATGCCTTGGCCGGATAGCTCGACTCCATCCAGTGCACGACCGTCGGCCCCTGATTGCCCCACACGGCGATGCCGACGGTGATATCCATCCGGTCACGCAACTCGGCCAGCGCGATACGTGCAAGCTTCACGCCGTCGACGCGCGCGAGCCGCGCGAGTCCCATCTGCAACGCGAAGCCGCCGAGTTCATAGCGGCCCGATACCGGGGTCCTGCGACGCCAGTCCGAGCCTCACAAAGCTCACGAGATAACGATGCGTTTTGGCTGGACTCATCCCGGCGCGCTGGGCGAGATCGCGCAGCATCATCGCGCGCGGCTCGTGGGCCAATACATCGAGCAGGCGAAAGCCGACCTCGATCGACTGGATGTCCGAGCGCGCTTTTTCTTCGCCGGTATCGCTGATGTCGCCGGAGTCGTTGGATTCGAGGCTGTCGTCCTCGTCGCGCGGGTCGGATGGAGTATCGGGTCGAGTCTGCATGAGATGTGCAAATGGCCTATGCCGAACGGCCATGTCGTCGGCCAGTAATTTACCATCGTAAAATAGATTTCCTTTAACGTCACCACAGCCACCATCCCGCTTCCATGAAACTCGCCACACTGAAGGACGGTACCCGCGACGGCCAGCTCATCGTCGTGTCGTGCGATCTGCGCACGGCCGCCATTGCCGATGGCATCGTCGCCACACTGCAGCGCGCGCTGGACGACTGGACCTTCTACGGGCCGCAACTCATGGAGGTCTACGAAGCGCTGAACCTCGGCCGCGCGCGCAATTCGTTCGTGTTCGATCCGAAGTCGTGCATGGCGCCGATGCCGAGCGCGTTCCAATGGGCCGACGGCTCGTCCTACGTGAATCACGTCGAACTCGTGCGCCGCGCGCGCAACGCGGAGATGCCGCCCGAGTTCTGGACCGACCCGCTCATGTACCAAGGCGGCAACGACGACTTCATCGGCGCGACGGACGATATCGTGTGCGCGTCGGCATCGTACGGCATCGACTTCGAGGCGGAAGTGGCCGTGATCACCTCCGACGTGCAGATGGTGTCCACGCCTGACGAAGCGCTGCGCGGCATACGGCTGCTGATGCTCGTCAACGATGTACCGCTGCGCAATTTCATTCCCGCCAAACTCGCGAAGAGCTTCGGCTTTTTTCAGAGCAAGCCCGCGACCGCGTTCTCGCCGGTCGCCGTCACGCCCGACGAACTCCGCGACGCTTGGCGCGAAGGCCGCGCGCATCGTCCGATGATCGTGCACTGGAACGGCAAGAAGGTCGGCCAGCCGCGACTACGGCACAGACATGGTGTTCCACTTCGGCCAGCTCATCGCGCATGCGTCGAAGACGCGCAATCTGCGCGCGGGCAGCATCGTCGGGTGGGGCACGATCTCCAATAAGGGCGCGTCGCGCGGGTATTGCTGTATCTCGCCGAGAAGCGGTGTCTGGAGACCATCGAGCACGGCAAGCCGCAGACCGAGTTCATGAAGTTCGGCGACAGCGTGCGTATCGAGATGTTCGACGAAGCGGGCAAGTCGATCTTCGGCGCCATCGATCAGGCGGTTTTGCAGCCGGAACATTGAAGCTTCGCCGCGCGGCCGTGCCGGGTTAAGCCCGATGCGGCATGCGCAGCCGTCGCCTTACACTTGCCGGGCGCTGCAGCGCGCCCGCAAAGAACAATAAGGAGACTTTGATGGCTGCACGCGGCAAGTGGTGGTTTCTGGTCGGGATGTCGCTGGCGTTCGCGGTATTGACGGAGGCACTCGCGCAACCAGGCTCAACAGGTGCAGTAGCACGTGAAGATCGGACTCGTGCTGTCCTTGACGGGGCCGGCCGCATCGCTCGGCATTCCCGCGCGCGATACCCTCGCGCTGCTGCCGAAGGAGATGGGCGGCAGGCCAGTCGACTACATCAAACTCTACGAAGCGAAACAGGGCGCGGGCTTGGTGTCCGCGTTCGGCTCCTATGCGTGGGATGCGGGCATGCTCTTGAATCGCGCGGCGCCGCTCGCGATGAAAGCGGGTGCGCCCGGCATGCCCGCTTTCCGTAATGCGTTACGTGACGCGCTCGAGAACACGAAGAATTTTTCCGACACCAACGGGCAAGTGAACATGTCGCTCACCGATCACATCGCTCTCGATCAGCGCGCCCGCGTGATGGTCGAGATCCGCGACGGCAAGTGGCTGTATCAGCCGCGCTAATCACGAGGCATCGAACATGAGCGATCTTTCCATCTACTCGAACTACACGTTGCTCGAACTGCGCCGGCACCCGCACGGCGTGCTCGAAGTGGTGATGCCCGGCTCGGGCGCGAACAAGAGTGGCTTGTCCACTGCGGACGCCAACATGCATCGCGAGCTGGCGGACATCTGGCGCGATATATCGACCGCGACCCCGAGACCCGCGTCGCGCTGATTCGCGGCGAGGGCAAGGGCTTCTCGGCTGGCGGCGATCTCGGCCTCGTCGAGGAGATGGCGAACGACTTCGACATTTGCGCGCGTGTGGCGCGAGGCGCGCGATCTCGTGTACAACGTCATCAATTGCGGCAAGCCGATCGTGTCCGCGATGAATGGGCCGGCGGTCGACGCGGGCCTGGTCGCGGGTTTGCTAGCGGATATCGCGATCGCGACGAAATCCGCGCGCATCATCGATGGGCATACGCGGTTCTGCGTCGCGGCGGGCGATCGTGTGGCCGTTGCTGTGCGGCATGGCGAAGGCCAAGTACTATCTTACTATCTGCTGCTGTGCGAGCCGGTGAGCGGCGAGGAGGCGGAGCGTATCGGGCTGCTGTCCGCCGTCGACGAGAACGATCTGATGCCGAAGGCGCTGGAAGTCGCGAACCGGCTGGCGCAAAGCTCGCAAACCGCGATACGCTGGACCAAGTACGCGCTCAACAACTGGCTGCGCTCGGCGGGGCCGACACTGATACATCGCTCGCGCTCGAATTCATGGGCTTCGCGGGACCCGATGTGCACGAAAGCATGCGCTCGCTGCGTAAGCGCCGCACGCCTGATTTTCCCGGCGGCGCGCCGTTCTGGAAGCACGCGGCGGCCGCACGCAAAGATCACAAGGAGCATCGAATGACTGACAACGCAGGCGGCACGCCGCCATTCTCCATGTCCGGTTTTCCCGGATTCGGCTCGGGCGACATGATGGGCAAAATGTGGGAACTGATGCGCCTGAATCCGTTCGCCGCCTGCGATGCAGGGCGGCGGTCAGGGCATAGGCCCCTCACTCTCGATGATGTCCGACATGATGGCGCCGCTCACCAACATCGAAGAGATCGACAAGTGCGTGACAAACATGGCGCGCCGTCGAGCACTGGCTGAAGCTCAATCTCAACATGCTGCAATCGGCCATTCAGGCGCTCGAGGCGCAGCGCGCGACACTCGCCACGCTGCGCGCGTTCGGCGCGTTTGCGCAGACGTCGGTGGAAGGCGTGCAGAACGCGGCCGCCACCGAGAAGCCGAAGACGGCGGGCTGGCCGATGAACGGCGCGGCCAAGCCGGAAGCGCCGTCTGCACTGGAAGCAGCGGCGACGCCGAAGCCAAACGAAGCGGCGCCCGATTCCGGCGATGAGCAAGCAACAGCCCGCCTTGACGCCACCATGCTTCAGCCCGGCATGACCGGCGTGGACTCGACCCATCCGATGGGCGCAGCCACGGGAGGCGCCGCCTCGCCAGACGCGGGTGATGCAGGCACGGACAAGTCTGAAGGCGCGGCGGCGAAGAAAGCGCCGGTTCGTAAAAGTGCCGGTTCGCAAGTCCGCCCCGCGCAAAAAGCGCCCTGAATGAACTGACCCCGTAAGGTTGGACAGTTATTCGGCTAGGCCGCTGAGGACTGGGT
>LFJI01000300.1 GCA_001235855.1 Candidatus Burkholderia brachyanthoides | reverse complement strand
AAGTGGAAGTATGACGATCCTTCACGCCGAATTCGGCCAGTGCCAATTCAATGACACAATGGACTAGCTTATGCCAATTCTCACGGATGTATCGCCTTACGGTCGATCACGCGTTCGACATCTGCGGTTTCACCGAGCACGGCGGCAAAATGCGCACGGTCGAAATCGCGCGACACGCAACCGTCCACATAGATGAAACGGCGCTGGATGGTCAGCCACAGGCTGTGTCTTGCCACGCCAGTCCAGCGACGCGTTCAGCAAATTCTTCAGCCGCCGCACGACGCTTTCCGCGATTTCCTTGTCGTAGTCGTAGCTGTTCGAAAGACGGCAGCGCCCGGCGATCCAGCAGCTATTGCCACGTTCGATGCGGTAATGCGCGTCGTCGAGCCATTCCTGCTGCGTCTGGAACGGACCGCGGCGTGGGGCATGGCGCGATGGCGCTGGAAACGTGCAAGAAAGGATCGCTGCCGCGATTGGCGAGGCCGGTGTCGTCGGCGGCGAACGTGAGCAGGCTCAGGCTCGATGCTGCGAGTAGCACGCGTAAGCTCGACGGTCTTTTCATCGCGAATGTCCGTTTGCCCTATCCCCCCCCCCGCGCATTCCTCGCATCGGGACCGACATGAAACAGGCACTTCAACATCTGACGATCGCGACAGGCTCACGCGGCCTGCACGAAGTCACTCGCGAAATCGATCACTGGATCGACCATCAGGATATCCGCACCGGCTTGCTGACCATCTTCTGCCGGCACACTTCGGCGTTCCTGCTGATTCAGGAAAACGCCGACCCCGACGTACGCACCGACCTCGAGCGCTATTTCGAATCCGTCGTGCCGGAAGCGCCGGGCCGTTACGTGCACGACACGGAAGGCCCGGACGACATGCCCGCGCATCTGCGCACCGCGCTGACCACCGTTCATCTGTCGATTCCGGTCGAGGCCGGGCGCATGGTGCTTGGCATCTGGCAGGGCATTTACGTCTTCGAACATCGAACGGCGGAGCATCAGGGCGAACTCGTCTTGCATCTGATCGGCGAGTGACCTAACATACGCTCTGCGTATAGAGAAGCGTGAAATGCTCAATCAGCAGCAAACGGTGCTTCGCGACGCCATGCGTCGTCTCAACATGACGCGCGATGCCTTCGCGGCGCGCATCGGCGTGTCTCGGCGCGCACTGGATACGTGGCTCCTGCCCGATGAGTCGCCCGAATCACGGGCCATGCCGGAGATCGCGACACGTTACATCGGCGAGATTCTCAACGGCATGCCGGAATCGGATGCGGCTACGCAGAGCGTAGATACATCGATTCAGTTCGAAGGGCGGCCGCAACTGCTTTCCATCGACCAGTTTTCGCGCGATTCCGCCGAGGCGCTGTTCCGCACCGCCGACCTGATGCAACCCATCGCGCGGCGCAGAAAGATCACCCGCGTTCTGGAAGGCGCGGTGCTCGCTAACCTGTTTTTCGAGGCCAGCACGCGGACCCGCGTAAGCTTCGGCTCGGCGTTCTGCCGGCTGGGCGGTTCGGTTTGCGACACGACCGGCTTCACCTTCTCGTCGATGGCGAAAGGCGAATCCATCTACGACACGAGCCGCGTGATCAGCGGTTACGCGGACGCCATCGTCGTGCGGCATCCCGAGCAAGGCTCGGTCGCCGAATTCGCGCGTGCGACCAACATTCCCGTGATCAACGCGGGCGATGGCCCAGGCGAACATCCGAGTCAGGCGCTGCTCGATCTCTACACCATCCAGCGCGAGTTTTCGCGGCTAGGCAAGATCGTCGACGGCGCGCATATCGTGATGGTCGGCGACCTGAAATATGGCCGCACGGTGCATTCGCTCGCCAAACTGCTGTCCCTCTACAAGGGGCTCAAGTTCACGCTCGTTTCCCCGCGTTCGCTCGAGATGCCCACGCATATCGTCGAATGGTTCGCTACGGGCGACCACGTGATCGAGCAGACCAGCGACCTGCATGCAGGACTCGCCGGTGCGGACGTGGTCTATGCGACGCGCATTCAGAAAGAGCGTTTCGCGGACGAGTCAATCGAAGACTATACGCCGGACTTCCAGATCAACCAGGCGCTGATCGATCAAGTTTGCGGATGCAATACGCTCATTATGCATCCGTTGCCGCGCGATAGCCGCCCCGGCGCGAACGATCTCGCCACCGACCTGAACCACGACTCGCGTCTCGCCATTTTCCGGCAGACCGATAACGGCATTGCGGTACGCATGGCGATCTTCGCGACGCTGCTCGGCGTGGAGCACCTCATCGGACTCTCGATGCGCGACGCGACGTGGCGATCGCCCTCTTCCATCGGCCCCGACGATGCTGTGTTTCAAGGCTTCGATTGATCCGCCCGCACTCAGACCCGTACGCGAACTTGGAAGTCGTGTATTACAGCGCGTTGACGCGATCTTACGCCTTGCTGTCAGGTCTTGACATGGCCCGAAGTATGCCCCACGAAGTATGCTCCATTAACGAAAACAAGAAGGAGCGCAATCATGGACATGTCTCTTGCCTGGGTTGCCGGCCGTAACAAGGCGCATAACGACAGCCTTTACTGCGTGTGTCAGCGCGTTCGCATGCTGGCGCGCACCGATTTCATCGATGGTAACGCATTGCGCGAACGGCTTCGCGAGTTGTTCCATTTCTCCACTCGGCCTTTACGTGAATCAGCCGCAGCGCGAGAACTGCACGTTGCGGCTCGAATTCGACGTCGCGAGCGAAGACCTTGCATTTACCATGAAGACACTCAAACGCGTGTTGCCTGAAGCGCGAATCGAAGCGGTCACGCCGTGTGTGTTTCCACATCGCGCAGGCACGCGCGAGACGAACTGAACCTCTGCTCGCGCGTGCTGCCATCCATGCGTCATGTCGCGGCGCATGAGGCCGATCGGACGCCCTTCGGTCAGCAGTCAGCATGGCTCGGACTGGCGTCCTTGACGCGGAGACCGTGGAAGCTGAACGGTGTGAGCGGAGTGCTCTCGTCGGAAAAATCGATGGTGTCCGGGTCCGGGTCCGGGTCCATTTCAATGCCGCGCTGGATTTCCGCTTCCTCCTCGAGCGTGTTAAGTACGTACCTGCTAATTTTTGCGTTCGTATCTATTTTCTTCCCTATTGTTGGCGCGACGCAGACTGATGATGCGAAGCGCGCTGTTTCTCCGTGTGAATACCACGCAGAACATACGGCCGTGAATCGGCGCAAGACCGACCTCACAAGCTCTCTCCATAATCCCGGCGCTCGTCCACCCCAGGACACGATTTCATCCCAGGCAATTTCGCGCACGAGATCAAGTGAAACACCGTGCTGGATGCGATTCAACGCATCCTTCAAAGGATCGAACGTAACGTCTACATGCATTGATTGCGATGACGAAAAGAACAAGTGACAAGGTGCGAAAGCTCTAAGAAAGTTCTAAATATCGAATCTATTATTAAGAATTCCAAACTAATTTCGCCACTTCATTCTTCTCCGAACCTCACGGGTTTTCTATAGACCGATCGGCCAACGCGCATGTGTGATCCTGAAGCTCTTCCGCCGATGCCCAATCGCCCGTCTGCACGTGATCATCGAGGAAATAGAACGCCGGGGGGCCGTCTGCGAGGACCGCGCTTGTTAGCAGCAGCGTCTGATCGCCCATCGGCTGGCCGCGTTGCGCGGCGTGCGGCGCGAGCACCTTGAAGGGATCGGTATGCGCGAGGTCGGAGTCGTCGATGCGGATCGCACTGTAGACATGCCCTCGCAGACGCACCGGCATCGGCGCCCATTGCGCGCCGATGCACGGCCCCACTTCGCGCAAGGTCCTGACGACATCCGGCGCGAAGCAGTCGATATGGATATGCAACTGGTTCTGCGTCCGTCTCTCTGTCGAATTGATGGCGAGCGATACCTCGTCGCGACCCAACCGGCGATGCAGCCTGTCATCGACATAGTGACGCGACCGCCACGCCGCACGAAAGTAGTTGGACGAATCCGGCTCGAGCAGGGACGGGCTCTCGATACCGCTCACGCGCACGGTCGAAATCAGCAGATACTGCGCGACGCCAACGAAGTCCTTCAGCACCGCATAGCCGCCCGCGAGATTCACGTCCGCGCATTTTCTGCTTCACCGGCGTGCCCTCGGCGGCGGGCTCGCAATAGCCGCGAACGATCTCCCATAACGCATTCGGATTAGCCGCATGGGCTACAGGCGCGCCGAAAAAAATCAGCAAAGCAGCAAGGCTGGCGTTCAGTGTGAGTTGCATCGGCAAGCGTTCAGGAACGAAAGAAACGCTAGCGTGCGCATTGACTCAGGTTATTTGTTACCGAGCGAGGCTCGTTGCCTCAAGTATTTT
>LFJI01000299.1 GCA_001235855.1 Candidatus Burkholderia brachyanthoides | reverse complement strand
AAATCCCGACCAAAACGTTACTCCGTTCGGTATCTCAGAAAAAATCTTAACTGAATTAACTGAACGGCATTACCGCGAAACGCGGGCTTTTTCGTTTTCTTGCGCGCTCAAACGAGCCGCAGATAAATCAGTTCACGCTTGATGTACGCGTAGAAAATCGGCGCGGCGATCACGCCCGGCAGGTCGAACGCGGCTTCCATGGCAAGCATCGCCAGGAGCAGTTCCCACGCGCGCGCCTCGATCTGCCCGCCGATGATGCGCGCGTTCAGGAAATACTCCAGCTTGTGGATGAGGATCAGGAACGCAAGCGACGCGACCGCCGTGCCGAACGAAACCGACAGCGATATCGCGACGATGATAGTGTTGGAGATCAAATTGCCGATGACCGGCAACAGGCCGACGAGGAAAGTGATCAACGCGAGCGTCTTGGACAGCGGAATGCGCTCGTGAAAGATCGGCAACGCCACCAGCAGATAAAGCGCGGTGAAGATGGCGTTGATCGCCGAAATCTTGATCTGCGCGAACACGATGCGCCGGAACGCGTCCGAGAAACGCGACACGCGCGCGACGAGCGCGGTCGAGAGCGGCAAGCGGTGATGCGACGTGCGCGGCGCGCTTACCGCGATGATCGCGCCGATGATCATGCCGATCACGATATGCCCGAACCCGCGCGCCATTTCCTTGCCGCCTTGCTGGAGCATCTCGGCGTGCTGGCGCATGAGTTCGGTGGCTTTGTCCTTGAGCTGGATGGCATCGACCGGCAAATAGTTGGCGATCCAGTCCGGCACGCGCAGGCGCGCGCTTGAGGTGATGTTCATCAGTTGATCGAGCAATTTTTGCAGGCTCGGCACGTCGTGCTCGAAATGCTCGATGGTGGCGACGGTCGCGCCCGTCAGCCCGCCGATGATGGTCGCCGAAATCAGTCCGACCGAAATGAGCCGCGCGCCCTTGCTCATCAGATGCCGCTCGATCAGCGGCGCGATCATGTGGACGAGCTGGAACACCAGCATGCCGGTCAGGAGGCCGCCGAGCAGCTTGAGCTCGAGCGTGAACCACATCGCCGCGAACGCGAGCAGATAACTGCCGATCTCCACCGCCGACAGCTTCGGCATGCTCATGTCGCTCGTCAGCCTGACGGGACGAGCGGGCAGATCCCGCACGCGCTGCTCCTCGTTGGCCGCTTCGTTGCGCTTCGCCATGACTGCGTTCATCTCCCGCTGCGTTCGACGGTTATAGCGGCTTGGTTTGCCGGCTGCGCGCCGGCGCGGGCGGCATGATCCGCCGCACGCACGCGGAACTCATGCCGCAGACTTCGGCCGTTGCAGCAACGGTGCCAGATATCTGCCGGTAAAGCTCGCCTTCGATTTCGCGACCTGTTCCGGCGTGCCCTGGGCGATGATCTGGCCGCCGCCTGCGCCGCCTTTCGGACCGAGATCGATGACCCAGTCGGCGGTTTTGATCACATCGAGATTATGCTCGATGATGACGACCGTGTTGCCCTGATTTCGCAGCCGATGGATCACTTCCAGCAGCAGCGCGATGTCATGAAAGTGCAATCCGGTGGTCGGTTCGTCCAGGATATACAGCGTCCGACCGGTGTCGCGCTTGCTCAGTTCCAGCGAAAGCTTGACGCGCTGCGCCTCGCCGCCGGAGAGCGTGGTCGCCGACTGGCCGAGCCGGATATAGCCGAGACCCACATCGAGCAGCGTGCGCAACTTGCGCGCCACCACCGGCACCGGCTTGAAGAACTCGTGCGCGGCTTCGACGGTGAGATCGAGCACTTCGCTGATGTTCTTGCCCTTGTACTGGATATCCAGGGTCTCGCGGTTGTAGCGCCTGCCGTGGCAGACGTCGCAGGGCACGTAGACGTCCGGCAGAAAGTGCATCTCAACCTTGATCACGCCGTCGCCTTGACACGCTTCGCAGCGTCCGCCCTTGACGTTGAACGAGAAGCGGCCGGGATCGTAGCCGCGTTCCTTTGCCGCCGGCACACCCGCGAACAGTTCACGAATGGGCGTGAACAGCCCGGTATAAGTGGCCGGATTCGAACGCGGCGTGCGCCCGATCGGCGACTGATCGATCGCGATCACTTTGTCGAAGTGTTCAAGGCCTTCGATCGACTCGTACGGCGCGGGCTCGGTTGCCGAGCCGTACAGATGCTGCGCGACCGCATGCTGCAGCGTGTCGTTGATGAGCGTGGACTTGCCCGAGCCGGATACGCCGGTGACGCACGTGAGCAGCCCGACCGGCAGGTCGAGCGTCACGCGCTTCAGGTTGTTGCCGTGCGCCTCCACGATGCGCAGACGCCGCTCGTCCGGCTGCTTGCGCTTTTCCGGATAGCCGATGGTGCGCTTGCCCGACAGATACTGGCCGGTGATCGAGTTGGTGTCTTTCTGCACCTGATCCGGCGTGCCCTGCGCGACGATCACGCCGCCGTGCTCGCCTGCGCCCGGCCCCATATCGACGACATAGTCCGCCATGCGGATCATGTCTTCGTCGTGCTCGACCACGATCACCGAATTGCCGATATCGCGCAGATGCTTGAGCGTGGCGATCAGCCGGTCGTTGTCGCGCTGATGCAGACCGATGGACGGCTCGTCGAGTACGTACATCACGCCGGTCAGACCGGAACCAATCTGCGATGCGAGCCGGATGCGCTGCGCCTCGCCGCCGGACAGCGTTTCCGCGCTGCGTTCGAGCGACAAATAATCCAGCCCGACGTTATTCAGGAACGACAGCCGCGCGACGATTTCCTTGATCACCCTGTCGGCGATCTCGCCCTTCGCGCCGTCCAGACGCAGCTTCTGGAAATAGCCGAGCGCGTCGCACAGCGGCCAGCCGCTGATTTCGTAGATGCCGCGCGCGTCGTCGCCCGCGCCGACTTTCACGAAACGCGCCTCGCGCCGCAGACGCGTGCCCTCGCAGGCCGGACAGGCCTGATTGTTCTGGTACTTGGCGAGATCCTCGCGCACGGCGGCGGAATCCGTCTCGCGATAGCGCCGCTCCAGATTCGGGATGATCCCTTCGAACGCATGCTTTCGCACCAACGCGCGCCCGCGCTCGTTGATGTACGAGAACGGAATCACCTGTTTGCCCGAGCCGTAGAGCAGCGTTTTGCGGACCTTTTCCGGCAGATCTTCGAACGGCGCGCCGATGTCGAACTCGTAGAACGCCGCGAGACTTTGCAGCATCTGGAAGTAGAACTGGTTGCGGCGATCCCAGCCCTTCACCGCGTCCGCCGCCAGCGACAGCGACGGATGTGTGACCACGCGCTTCGGATCGAAGAAGGTGATCTGGCCCAGGCCGTCGCACTCGGGGCACGCGCCCATCGGATTGTTGAACGAGAACAGGCGCGGCTCGAGTTCGGGCAGCGAATACGAACAGATCGGGCACGCGAACTTCGAGCTGAAGAGTTTTTCCTGCTCGGTGTCCATTTCTAGCGCGATGGCGCAGCCATCGGCGAGACGCAGCGCCGTTTCGAACGATTCCGCCAGACGCTGTTTCATGTCCGGACGCACCTTCAGGCGATCGATGAGCACGTCGATGGTGTGCTTGTCGTTCTTTTTCAACTTCGGCAGCGAATCGACTTCGTAGATTTTGGCTTCGGCTTCGTTCGCCGTGCCGCCGCCCGAGCGAATGCGAAAACGGATGAAACCCTGCGCCTGCATCTCCTCGAACAGTTCGACGTGCTCGCCCTTGCGGTCGGCTACGAGCGGCGCGAGGATCATCAGCTTGGTTTCCTCGGGCAGCGCAAGCGCGGCATCGACCATTTGCGAGACGGATTGCGCTTCGAGCGGAATCAGATGGTCCGGGCAATACGGCGTGCCGACGCGCGCGTATAAAAGGCGCAGGTAATCGTGGATTTCCGTGACCGTGCCGACCGTCGAGCGCGGATTATGCGACGTCGCCTTTTGCTCGATCGAAATGGCGGGCGACAAGCCTTCGACCAGATCGACGTCGGGCTTCCCCATCAATTGGAGAAACTGCCGCGCGTAAGCGGAAAGACTTTCTACATAACGCCGCTGACCTTCGGCGTAGAGCGTGTCGAATGCGAACGACGATTTACCCGACCCGGACAATCCCGTGATCACGATCAGCTTGTGCCGCGGCAAGTCGAGACTGACGTTCTTCAGATTGTGAGTGCGAGCCCCACGAATACGAATTTCTTCCACGAGTGTTTTCCGCGAGTGTGTCGCATGTGTGTTGCGCGGGTGGCGCGTGTGTACCAGTTTGTGTTCGCTTTGTGCCCGCTTCGTGCTCAATTGCTCCGCTGGTTGATGAAAATCAGGGAGCCAAATCTATCACTATAACAGCTTTTGTGCGACGTGAGTCGCATCGACTGGACGGCGCAAGCCGTCCCATTGGTGGCACC
>LFJI01000030.1 GCA_001235855.1 Candidatus Burkholderia brachyanthoides | reverse complement strand
TACGGTCCTCGCTCCCTGAGTTCGATATCGTCAGACAACTCCGTGACAGTGAACCAACGGATTCGTTCGTTCAAGCGACTTTTTGGGGCTTTCGCCACGTATTTTCTTTCAACATTATTTCTTCAGTCTTCTATCGAAGTCTTTCTCAAAGCTTCGCGGTCGGAAAGCGCAATCTGTTTTCAACGTACGCATCAATTCGGCTGAGAGAGTGCGCGATGATGTGACGTCAGATAACGTATCAAATAAAGGAAGGTTGTTCGGGTCGTTTAAAAAGATGTTGACCACTTCTTGAAATCCGGTCGATGGGTGTGAGCAGCTAAACGCATAGCATAGGTTTCCTAAAAACCCGCTTTAAAGCGTACAACATGAGTGCAACGATGAACGAATTTGCGAACTCGTTTGGCGATCCGCATGCCTTGGAGGCACATTACGCGAAGTTGAACGCTGAAATCCGCATCAGGCCTGATGCGTCTGACGAGCCATTTCGATATGAGGAGCGCATAGCGTTCAATGATGACGTCCTTCTTCTGAGAACCATGAGTCACACGAGCTACACTGTCGACGTTCGGACTGCTGCCGACGCATACGTCGTGTCGATTCCGCTCGAAGGCCGAATGACCTGGCACGTCGAAGGCGAGTGCCGACGCGGTGAAATGAACCTCGTTTCGGACCTGAAATTGATAAAGGGCGCTCGGATTGAAGCCGGAACGTCTACGTCTAACGTCGTCTTCTCATCTCATGCGTTGCATTCAGATCTCGCTCGTTTGTTGGGAGCGCCGTGTCATAAGCGGTTGAAATTTGAGAGAAACAGCGGGCTGAAGCGAGACGACGCACTCGCA
Source organism: Candidatus Burkholderia brachyanthoides (assembly GCA_001235855.1). GTDB lineage: Bacteria > Pseudomonadota > Gammaproteobacteria > Burkholderiales > Burkholderiaceae > Caballeronia > Caballeronia brachyanthoides. The sequence continues at coordinate 13,844 of LFJI01000030.1, read as the reverse complement.
CTTTATCACACTGCTTATGCGCTCGCGGGCGGCTTGTCGAACTCAACAGCAACCATGCCCAGTCCAATAACTATCGGGTATTTACGGCAAGCACTCTCAACAATCTTGCTACAAGGATGTAGGCATAACTTTAGCGATCAGCTTCGATCGGTCGCATCCGGCGTAATGCCAGTGAGAATCAAGCGAGCCATGGATTATCTGTATGCCAATGCCGAAAGTCCTATCATGCTTGCCGATATAGCCGAATCTGTCTCGCTTACTGTCAGAGGCCTACAGGTCGGCTTTTTGCGCCATCAAGGAATGTCTCCAATGGCGTTCCTGCGAAAGATAAGGCTTGAGCGGGCGCGCGAGGATCTGCTAGATCCAGACATTCGTGCGAATGCCAACAGGTTGGCTTGCGCTGGGAGTCTCTAGTCTGCACCGGTTCTCGCAGAGCTATATCGCGACATATGGTGAGTCCCCACGAGATACTTTGATACTTTGTTTGCGTCGCGCGCAGTGACCAAGTGCTCTGATTTCTAGTCGGATCAAGCATCCAGTTGCTGTGCTTGAAAGGCGTTGCTTGAAAGGCGTTTATGGCTTTGCGATCACCGGGCAGTGCTTAACTACGGTTAACTACAGGTTCGGTTCTGCCAGACTAAATCTACGGTGATAGGGGCGGTATAACCGTCTGATAGATAACAGTTTCTTTCGGGGTGCGGGGACATGGCAAAAGGGAACCATAGGCGGCCCGATCCGGTTCCGGACGCAAGCCTCAACGGCTGATCCCGATCGTCCTGGAATCTCTGCAGGTCTGCAGATGCGCGGATCGCTAACATGCCTGCGGGTAGATCACGGGAAACCGTTGGCGAAGGCAACTGTAAAGACGCCTGACAAGAGGAAGGATGGAGATATGTCGACGTACCGGCAGTTGCTTGCGAAGAAGGCGGAGCTGCGGGTCGAGGAGATGCAGGGCCGAGCACATCCGAGAGGTGGTGGAGGATATCAGGTGTCGTATGCGCGAATACGGCTTGAGTGTGGCAGATCTGGAGGAGTGAAGTGAACGGCGTAAGAAAAAGCGGTCGCCAGCGGCACCCAGGTGCAGGGATCCTCTCGGGGGCGACGTGGTCAGGCCGTGGTTGGCGGCCTCGCGGGTTCAACGACAAGGATGCAGAGCGCTTTGCGATTCGGTGACGTTCTACTATCGGGTGTCAATCGGTGGGCAACGGGAGATGGCGCAAAGCGCCTTTTCAGGGTACCGATGGCTGAAGCTGAAACGATCCTCTGTGGACCAAAGGCTGCATTGGCACGACCGGTCAGGGACGGCAAGCACCGGGCTTCACCTAGCCGAGCGAGCTTGTGCACTCCGAATCGGGTGCGGTGGTGAGGCGGGGGGGCAGCCAACGACCTCGGGCCGAGTCGTGCGGATGTCGAGCATATTCCCTGCCGGTGCGGGGAGGACGAGCGTGACTTCACCCTGCGTAGCGGTACGTCACAGCATGATCGACGTCGCGGCGAAGTGCTTCTTTGACTGGCTAGCCTGCGCAACTGCACTGCTGCTTTTCTCGCCAGTGCTGATCGGAATTGCAATCGCGGTCAAGGCCTCGTCCCGGGGACCTGCGCTGTACACGCAGCGGCGTCGGGGTCGGTCAGGTCGGGTCTTCACCATCTACAAGTTCAGGACGATGTACGTTCAATTGCGTGAGTCCGGACAGGTCGTTCAGGCCACGCGTGACGATCCCCGTGTTACGGCGGTGGGGCGCTGGTTGCGTCGTACGAGCCTGGACGAGCTGCCGCAACTGATCAATGTGCTCAAGGGCGATATGTCGCTTGTTGGCCCCCGCCCACACGCGGTCGAGCACGACGACCTGTATGAACCACTCATACGCGGCTACAGCGCGCGACAGAGCGTGAAGCCAGGTATCACCGGATGGGCGCAGATCAATGGGTTAAGGGGAGAGACCGAGCATATCGAAAAGATGGCCGCGCGTGTCGCATACGACCTGTATTATGTGACGAACTGGTCTTTATTGTTCGACATGCGCATTATTGCGTATACCGCGTTCAGCGGGTTCGCGTGCCGCAACGCTTACTGATGATGGTCGACCGAAAAGATGAGTGGGTCCCGCGGCGTTGCGCGGATCTGAAATGCAGGAATGCGAAAGTACCCCTTTTGGGCAGATTCGGGGCAGTGCTGCTGCTCCGCTGGAATCCCTCGGTGCGACTAGGCGTGGCTGCCCTCAGCATCGCATTATGCACGCTGATTGCGGCGTGCGGCGAAGTACCGGGCCTGCAGATGGACGACGTGAGAATGGTCCGCCAGGAGTCAGCATCCCGCGTGTCGCCAAACCGGCCGGCACCGGTGCTGACCGATATCACATTAGAGACAATCAACCGCATCTCAGGTGAACTGCGGCAGGCGAATGAAAGGGCCGCGCGGGAACTCGGCCGAGAGATCCGGCCGCCGTCGCCGTATACGATCGGGCTGGCTGACGTGCTGCAGATTACCGTCTGGGACCATCCCGAACTGGCGGCTGCCCAGGGTGCCCAGACGCAGCCGAATCCGCGGCCGTCCGACCCGCCCGCTGGCTTCGTCGTAGACCAGGCGGGCGACATCCAGTTTCCGTTTGCCGGGAGTGTAGAAGTCGCGGGCCTGACGCCGGCACAGATACAGAAAAAGCTCGTCGCGGCATTGAAGGTGTATTTCCAGAACCCGCAGTTGAGTGTACGGGTCGCGTCGTTCCGGTCGCGACAGGTATACGTCGACGGCGAGGTGCATGCGCCTGGTGTCCAGCTGCTCAACGATGTGCCCATGACGCTTGCCGAAGCCATCGGGAGGGCTGGCGGATTCACGGACAACGCGGATCAGGGGCGCGTGCTGCTCACTCGCGCCGGCCAGACGCATGTGCTGGATACGGCAACCACGCGCGGTGGCCATGGCTTTCCGGAGTTGACGCTGCGTCGGGGCGACGTGGTGCGCGTCATGCCGAGGAGCGAAAGCGGGGTGTTTGTCATGGGAGAAGTGAACCGACCCGTGACTGCCATACCGCGCGAAGACGGACGGCTCATGCTGGCCGATGCGCTGTCGCAGGCCGGCAGCTTCAATCTCGGTACGTCGAACCCGCAGCAGCTTTACGTGATCCGCGGTGTCGATCACTCAGCCACGCCGCAGGCTTTTCATCTCGACGCACGTTCGCCGGTGGCCATGATGCTTGCGAGTCGCTTTCCGCTCGAGCCAGACGACATCGTCTATGTCGATGCGAGCGATCTGGTGCGTTTCAATCGTGTGCTCAGTCTGCTCTTGCCTGCGATCGACGCGGGGCTAACAGCGGCCGTGGTGACGAAATGATCGGCTCGGTCCTGACAGTCTGTACGGGCAACGTATGCCGCAGCCCCATGGCGATGGGCCTTCTCGCGCAGGCGCTGCCGGGCGTGCTGGTTTCGTCTGCAGGGGTGCAGGCGCAGAACGGAACGCCTATCGATCCGGTGGCGGTATCCCTGCTGCGCGATTGCGGAATCGATCTGGGTGGCCACCGATCCCGTTCACTTGATGTGGCGATGCCTGAACGGGTCGATCTGATTCTCGTGATGGAGGATGCCCACCGACGGCACATGGAGCGCGCGTTTCCGATGCTGCGAGGAAAGGTCCATCGTCTCTGGAGCGAAGGCGATGTGCCGGACCCCTATCGCAAGGGATTGCCCGTGTACGAAGAAGTGATGGGGCTTATCGCCGCCAGTGTCAACGACTGGGCGGTGCGGATCAGTGCATTGCGGGGGAAGTCGCGTCTGGTATTGCCGGATGCGCGACACGTCTGTGCGTGTAAATGGATGTGACGGTCGATGAAAGATATCGTGAGAGCAGGTGCAGGCAACGCGGACTGCGATGACCAAGTTGACCTCAGAGCCACGGCCGACCTGTTGATACAGAACAGGCGATCAATCGTGATCTCGACGCTCGCGACGTTGCTTGTCGCAGGGCTGTATTTGATTGTGGCCAGTCCGTCGTACCGCGCGAATATTTTGGTTCAGGTCGAGGACAGTAACGACGATGCGACGGCGGCCGTAGGAAACGTGATCGGCAGCCTCGCCAGCCTGTTTGATGTCAAGTCGACTGACGAGGGCGAGATGCAGGTTCTGCAGTCGCGTCTGGTGACGGAGCGTGCCGCAGATGACCTCAGACTTTATGTCGAGGGGTGTCCGAAGCGCTTCCCACTTGTTGGCAGGTGGCTGTCTGCCTGGAATCACGAACCCGTCATGCCGGGCCTTCTGGGATGGGGTGGCTATGCGTGGGGCGACGAGAGCATCGCGGTCTCGAGGTTCGACGTGCCGCGCGAGTGGGAGGACGACAGGTTTTATGTCACGGTGCTCGATGACAACTGCTTCGTGCTGACCGGCTCCGATCTTCCGGGCGAAGTCGCCGGACGGGTTGGGGAGCCGCTGGTAATCAGAACCGTTGAGGGATTGGTGACCCTGCGGGTCACGCAACTCGTGGGACGGGCGGGCGTGATGTTCAGGCTGATTCGCCACTCGCGCCGGGAAGTCATCGACGAACTCCGCAAGGACTTGGACATCGTTGAAGAAGGTAAAGACCAGTCGGGCGTGATTGGTGTGTCGTACAGGGACGAAGACCCTGTGAAGGTGGCGGCGGTCATGAACGAGATTGCCTCGAGCTATGTGCAGCAGAACGAGGACCGCCGGATCGAGACGGCAAACAAGTCGCTGGCGTTTCTTCAGACGCAGCTCCCGCAGACCCAGCGGCAGCTTGAGGCCGCTGAAGACAGGCTGACCAGTTATCAGAACCGGCACAGGATAGTCGATCTGACCGAACAGGCGAAGGCACTGCTCGAACAGTCCGTTCAGCAGCAGTCGGCACTGCTCCAGGTGCGGCAGAAGCGGACTGAACTGCTGGCCACCCTGTCCGAGCGGCATCCCGCAGTGGTGGCGGCCGAGCGGCAGATCACCGACGCGAGGCGCACTCTCGCGGGCCTCGAGCAGTCGCTGCAAAAGCTGCCCAATAACCAGCAGGGACTCGTGCGACTGATGCGCGATGTGCGGGTGGAGACGGGGCTATACATCGAACTTCTCGACAGCATCCAGCAGTTTAAGCTCGCGGGCGCCGGCCGTATTGGCAGTGTGCGCGTGATAGATCGCGCCGTTGTTCCGGAGAAGCCGGTGTGGCCGCGTCCGCTCGTTGTCATGGCGGTGGCGCTCGTCGCCGGGCCGTTTTTTGGCGTTGCTTTTATCTTCACGCGCACCGCCCTGGCCGGGGGGCTGCTGACCGATCCGGTCGACGTGGAGCGGAAGACGTTGCTCGACGTGATCGCCGCAATCCCGCAAAGCCGGTCCCAGCGGCAGCTGACGCGGCTGCATGAACGCGGTCTGCGCCGTTCTACCCTGCTCACGGTCGAGATGCCGAACGATCCGACGGTCGAAGCATTGCGCAATCTTCGTACGGCGGTACAGCTCGCGCAGCCCGATCCCCGGGTCAATAACGTCATCCTAATTACGGGACCGTCGCCGGGTACGGGCAAGTCTTTTGTTGCCGCAAACCTCGCCATCCTTCTGGGAGCGGCGGGCAAGCGCGTGCTCCTAGTTGATGCTGACATGCGGTGCGGGCAACTGGGGCGCGACTTCTCCGCTACCGGACCCGGGCTCTCAGACGTGCTGCGGGGTACCGCAACGCTCGATTCGGCGATTTCGGGAAAGGTGAACGCAAACGTCGATCTGCTGGGTTCGGGCGAACTCATCGATCAGGCAGACGATCTCCTGATCAACGGGTCTGTCGGCGAACTCATCGAGCGTGCCGCGAGAGACTACGACATGGTGGTGATCGACTCGCCACCGGTTCTGCCGGTAGCAGACACCACAATTCTGGCTTCGTATGCGAGAACGGTACTGCTGGTCGCGAGAGCCGGCATGACAACGGGTGGGCAGATACTGGAATCAGCCAAACGCCTGCATCGCTCGGGCGCGCTCGCCAGTCGCGTTGTGCTGAACAGGTTCACCCCGGGACTGCGTTCCAACGCGTATGGAAACTACCGGGGCTATTATCGGCGCGATACCTCAGACACTCCTGCACATGGCGCGCCGCGCGCAGGGGAGACGGCCAGTGGGCGCGCGTAGAAAGGTTCTGGTGGTGCTCGGCACCCGGCCGGAGGCGATCAAGCTCGCATCGGTGGTCGAGGCGCTGCGCAACACGGGCACGCTCGATTGCAGTGTTTGCGTCACGGGTCAGCACCGTTCGATGCTTGACCAGGTGCTGGCGTATTTCGGCATCGTGCCGGCGTTCGATCTCGCCGTCATGCAGGCCGGCCAGACGCTGTCCGGGCTGGCCAGCCGGATTGTGGCGCGGCTTGCGGATGTGCTGGACGAGGCCCACCCGGACGTTGTTCTCGTTCATGGCGACACGACAACAACGCTGGGGGCATCGCTTGCTGCCTATTACGCACGCATTCCGGTCGGGCACGTAGAGGCCGGCCTGCGTACCGGCAATCTTTATTCGCCATGGCCGGAAGAGGGCAACCGCAGGTTGACTACGGCAATCGCCACGTGGCACTTCGCACCGACCTCGACGGCGCGGGAGAACCTGATCCGCGAGGGTGTCGATGATCGCTGCATCACCGTCACGGGCAACACGGTTATCGACGCGTTGCTCGCAGTGGCAAGTCGGGTCGCCGACGACCAGACGCTGTCGACGCGATTTCGCGAGCGGTTTGACTTTCTCGATGCAGACAGACGTCTCATTCTGGTGACGGGGCACCGACGCGAGAATTTCGGTCGTGGCTTCGAGTCCATGTGCGCCGCCCTGCGACAGATTGCATCGTCACGGCTCGATGTCCAGATCGTCTATCCAGCTCATCTGAATCCCAACGTGCGGGAACCGGTGAGCCGTCTGCTTGGTAACCTTCCCAATGTCCACCTGGAGGAGCCCGTTGGCTATCCGGAGTTCGTCTATCTGATGAGAAGGGCGTATCTCGTTCTCACGGACTCAGGGGGTATTCAGGAGGAGGCACCGGCGCTGGGCAAGCCGGTCCTGGTGATGCGCGACACGACGGAGCGGCCCGAGGCTGTCGTGGCCGGGATCGTGCGACTCGTTGGGACGTGCACACAGCGCATTGTTGAAGAAACCACGCACCTGCTTGACGACGCTGAGGCGTACCAGCGCATGAGCAGGGCAACCAGCCCCTACGGTGATGGCCGGGCCAGCGAACGCATCGCGTCGGTGCTGGATGCAGAGATGAGGGCGCGCGCCGTTGCGCCGGGCAACGGCTCCGCTCCTGCGCGGGCGTGCGAACCCTGAAGGATCAAAACCATGGCATTCGACGTCATTTCCATCATCGGACTCGGGTACATCGGGCTGCCTACCGCAGCCGCGTTCGCGTCGCGCCGAAGGCACGTCATTGGCGTTGACGTCAATGCGGGGGCCGTGGATACCATCAACCGTGGCGAAATCCATATTGTCGAACCCGAACTCGACATGGTCGTACATGCGGCTGTCACTGAAGGCTACCTTCGGGCGACCACGATTCCCGAGCCCGCTGATGTTTTCCTGATCGCCGTCCCGACGCCGCTCGCCGAGGGTCATCGGCCGGACCTGCGTCATGTTGACGAGGCTTGCTGTGCGGTGGCGCCGGTGCTGAAAGCGGGGGACCTGGTTGTGCTTGAATCGACGTCGCCGGTCGGCACGACAGAGAGAATGTCGGCTGAACTCGCACGTCTGCGTCCGGACCTGAGCTTCCCGCATGCCGCGGGTGAGCAGTCGGACGTGCGAATAGCGTACTGTCCCGAGAGGGTACTGCCGGGGCACGTCATCCGTGAACTGGTTGAGAACGACCGCGTGATCGGTGGCATGACGAGGCGTTGCGCGGTCGCTGCCGCAGATCTGTACCGGATTTTCGTCGCTGGCGAATGTGTGCAGACAGACGTGCGCACGGCGGAGATGTGCAAGCTTGCGGAGAATGCCTACCGGGACGTAAATATTGCGTTCGCCAACGAGCTCTCACTGATCTGTGACCGGCTCGAGATCAACGTGTGGGAACTGATCCGGCTCGGGAACCGCCATCCGCGCGTCGACATCCTGCAGCCCGGACCCGGCGTAGGCGGGCACTGCATTGCCGTCGATCCCTGGTTCATCGTCGATTCGGCGCCCGACGAGGCGCGGCTGATCCGTGCCGCGCGCACGGTCAACGACGCGAAGCCCGGGTACGTGATCGATCGCGTGGCGCACGTTGCCCGGCGTTTTCGCGAACCACTGATCGCGTGTCTCGGCTTGGCGTTCAAGGCCGATATCGATGATCTGAGGGAAAGCCCCGCCGTCCATATCGTGCGGTATCTCGCCGGCCAGTTCCCGGGCCAGGTCGTCGCCGTCGAGCCGAATATCTGGGCGTTGCCGGCGGAGCTTGATGGCGAGGTGCGGCTCGTCGGCGTGAACGAGGCGATGGCACAGGCCGACATTGTGGTCATCCTTGTCGATCATGTGTCGTTCAGGGCGTTCGATCCGGTCCGCCTGCAGTCGAAGGTGGTTATCGATACGCGCGGTCTGCTGTCCCGCGAACGCAGCATCTGACTATGTCCATCGGGATACTCGGGTTCGCGCACCGGGCGCTCGAATCGCCCATGTTCCGGAAAGCAGAGGCGATTGTCGCGACGGGCATGCCGGGTCTTTACCGGGTCGTGGCGTTTTTGCTGATCCAGCACTGGTATGCGCTGGCTGAACTGGGCCGTGCGGCCTCGGCCTATTCGGTCGCGCAGGTGCTGTCCTTCTTCACCGCGATCGGGTGGGCCGTGCTGGTGCTGGTGCGCATACCGGCCGCGCGCGACATCGACGATGCGGTGCGCGAGTTTTACCGGCTGGTCGTGATGGCGGCGATCTCGCTGGTCGTCGTTTGCGCGGGTGTATTCGCCACGGCGCCGTGGTTGAAGGCCGGCGTTTCCGCTGTCGACATCGCGGTGGTGCTGGCCGGCTGGACGCTGTACCAGCTTGCCCGCCACTATTTCATGTCCGGCCGAAGCTACCGACGCGTGATTGCTTATGATGTCACCCTCGTGGCCGCAAGCGCCCTGTTGCTGGTCGTATTTCGACCGCTTGCGCTGCCGGCCGCGATTGCCCTTGGTGCGGCGCTGACGGCGACGGCCGTGCTGATGCTGGCGAAGATCGGCTTCCCGCGACGCGGGTTCGCGCGGGGCCGGTTCGAACCCAGCGGGCTCGAATTCGGCCTGACCAACTTCCTGTCCGGCGGGATGACACTGAGCCTTGTTCCGATCGCAAACCTGACTGACGGTGCAGCGTTCGCGGGAGTGATCTCGTTGATGGCCTCGTTTTGCGCCATCAGCGCATTGATCCCGAGGGCGATCTCGCTTTATCGACTGCCCGAGATGAGTAGGCTGATTGCGTCGCGTGAATCGCTCGTGGCGATCACAGCACGCATGAACCGTGAAATCGGGTTGGCGTGCAGTGCGACCTTTATCGCCAACGTCGGCACCGTGGCCGTCGTCGCAGCGATGGAGGGGACGAAACAGGAATGGGCGCACCTGTTCGCGTGCGGCCTGACCATGGCAGCCCAAAGCAGCGTCAGCATGTTTAGCATCGCGCACAGCAATGTGCTGATGGTCCGCGAACTGGGCAGGGAAGCGGCCCGGATCAACCTCGCTGCCTGCAGTGCGTTCGTGGTGATACTGGCAATCCTGCATTTCGCAGGGGCGTCGGCCAATTTCGAATTGGCCCTGGCCACGTGCCTCGCGATCACCGTCAGCCGGAACGTGCTGCTGAAACAGCGAAGCTCGAAATTTCAACGCCTGCCAGGGCCAGGCGAGCGGGAGAGCGATGCGTGCAAAACCGGCAGCGCCGACGCTGCTCGCCCCCTGTGCAATGTGGTGCTTGCGACAGACCCCCGCAATGGCAAGGGCGGAGTGGCGACCGTCGTGCCGATGCAGCTGGACGCGCTCGCGGCAACGGGCCGGACGATTTTCATCCCAACTCACAACGGTTCAGTTGTCTGGGGGAAATTCGGACCTTGGCTGGTCGCGCTTGCCTGCTGTTTCCGGATCATGGTGCAGGCGAGACGGGAATCACCCGTTTTCCACCTGCATCCGGGTTCGGGCGTCTGCCTCCTGAGGATGCTCGCGATCGCGGTGTTCCTGCGCGCCTGCGGACGCCGGCACATCCTTGTATACCTTCATACGTCGCATCTCGAACGCTATTTGGCGGGCAGGCCATGGCGGCATGTTATCGGTGCGCTCGCCGGTTTGTCGGCACGGACCGTCGTCCTGACGTCATTCGCTTTGTCGCAGCTCGAGAGGAACGGCCTTGCGGGCAAGGCCGTTGTCGTGCCGAATCCATACCGGGTCGATGCGTACGATTCCCGTCGGCCCCCGTTGTCGACGCAGGAGTGTCTGGTCCTCGTGATGGGACGTCTTGTTTCCGGCAAGGGCATCCTGGAATCCGTGCGTGCGCTTTCGTACCTGCCACCGTCCTTCCGGATCGTTGTCGCCGGAGAAGGGCCACTGCGCGACAGGATTGAACAGGAAGTGAGCTCGCTCGAGCTGAAGACACGCGTCGACTTCACAGGCTGGGTAAAGGGCGCGAAAAAGGAGGCGTTGCTTCGGCGCTCGCGCGTCTTCTGCCTGCCGAGCACGACCGATTCGTTCGGCATGAGCTTTATCGAGGCGCAGTGCCACGACATTCCCGTCGTTGCGTTCCGGCACCCACCAGTCATGGAAGTGCTCCGGCCGGAAGGCGCTGTCGTCGTCGACAGCCTGGAACCCGCGGCGCTCGCGTGCGCCATCATGGAAGCGTCGAAACTCGCTGGTGACCTCGTACCGGGAAGCGGGCGCGAATGGGTGGCGGCGCGTTTCGGAATACCGCGGGTCGGGCAGCTACTGGAACGGGAGATCCATTCGGTCGTTGGACTGGCAAGAGGTAGTCGGTAGTTCAGCTGGCCCGGGGGAGGGGGAAAATGGTCTACGTCGTCTGCATATTGAACACGGTCGCGCTCGCTATCTATTGGGCGAAATACCGCGAAGGAAGCTTGCGGCGAATTTACCTGACGCTGTTTGTGTCGTGTTACGTCCTGACGTATTTCGACGGCGTTCTGCTGGCTGCCGCCATGGAGCACTTTCTGCGAATCCGGAAGATCACTGCGCCGGATAGCGACGTATGGAAGATCGTACTCGTCGCGGAGGCCTGCCTTCTTCTTTTCCTGTTCGGGTACTGGATCGCGGGCCCCGTGAGGCACGCGATTGCGATGCGTGGCCTCATCGAATGGCGTCGGAATACGAAGGGAATGGTTTTCGTCTCGACGGGTGCCTTTCTGGTGTCGGTCGCGATCTATATGGCTGGATCGGATGGCCCGGTTCTGTTGAAGACAGGTGGCTATCAGAATCGATATGACGCGAATGTTGGCATGGGTGGGTATTCGCTGTTCTTCGCGGTCGGATTGATTGCCTGCACGCTTGCCTCGCTGCAAGCGGTGACGAAACGCCAGAAGGGAATGGCGGCGCTCGCCACCATCGGGTACTGCGCACTTACGTTCGCCGCCCTCGGTGGATACCGTCAGCTGGGATTCGCGGCGCTGTTCTCGCTTGGCGTGATCGCGATGCAGCGTCGGGACGTCACGTTCAGCCGCTTCCTCGTCACGTCGGCGGTACTCATCGTGATTACGCTGGGTGTTGCCTTGTTCCGGTACACCGGCACTGCAGCCGACGAAACCGGTGGTCTCGGTGGCCGCCTGTTCATCTTTTTTTACGATGGATTCGCACCGGTCGACGCATTTTTCAACATCGTCAGATATGTCAACTGGCATGACGTGCGCACGAATGTCCTGATAAACCAGCTTTTGACGCCCGTTCCGCGGTTTATATGGTCGGACAAGCCGTTGATCGTCATGAACGCGGGTAATTTCTATACGCAGGCTGTTCTGCGCAGGACGGAATCTATTACCTATTCGCCCACGTTGCTGGGCGAACTCTATCTCCTGGGCGGCACCACTGCATGCGCGATCGGCTCGTTCATCTCGGGCCTGGTACTGCGGCTCTTCGATGAGCTCATTATCCGCTCGCGTAAAAAAATGTTCGTTGCTTTCACGTTTTCGTTTTCGTTCGTCCTGGTGTTCAACCTCTACCGGGAAGGCATCGAGGTATTGATCACGAAATTCGTGCTCTACGGGACGGTGGTGGCGGTCATGTCGCTGGTGGCAAGGGGGCTCTCGGGAACCCTGATTACCCGTTCGTAAATGAGGGGGGAGGCGCATGTACAGGTGTTGGCATACGACGCCCCTGGCGGCGTTGCTGCTTTGGGGCGCGGTCGTTTCGGGCGCGACTGCGCAGGGCAAATCAAGGGATCTTTTCTCGATTGACTGGCGGGAAGGAATCGATGCGCGCCTGGAACTGCAACGGGCATCGCCGGAGGCGATCCGGATCGTCGGGCTCGATCGTCCTGATATGCGCATCGCCATTGAATTCACGATCGAGCGGAGCACAAATTACCGCGGAGTCGCCAACAGCACGCCGCGAGCCGAGGTGTCGTTCAACCGCTTCCTACATTTCGCGCCGGGAAGGGAATACGTGATTCGCTGGCAAACGCTGATTCCCGAAGACTATCACTTCGATACACGGCAACCGGAGCTGATCGCGCAGATTCATCAGGGTCCCGCCGCCGGCTATCCACCGTTCGCGCTGTTCATCGCCGGCAATGGTCAATACGAGGTTCACAACCGGACGAACGAGCGGCGCGATGCCGTGACCCGTCTATTCGGCACTCCGCTGGACGACTGCGGACACGTTGTGGACTGGCTGCTTCGTTACGTCCCGGATGACACCGGCCGGCAGGCGCTGACCGAGCTGTCTAAAGACGGCCGGGTGGTGTTCCAGCTGACGGGGAAGGCGAACGCCTATCGCAACGACGACGGCGCATACCTGAAGCTCGGCCTTTATAAAGCCGCATGGCAGCACGCGCCCTCTGACGTGGATCGGCGGTCGCTCTATTACGGCCGGGTATCGGTTCAGGAAAAGTGAGCTTCAAACACATCGCGCATTGACCGCGAGATGGCTACGGGGAATGTAAGTTATGTTTCGGATCGGAATGTTTTGCTGTCCGATGGACGTCGCCTCCATGGCCGAGACGGTCGATTTCATCGGGCATCGGATCGAAGAGCGGCAGTTCACACAGCATGTGGTTGTCAACGTCGCCAAGGTGGTCCACATGCAGGCCGACGTGAGCCTCGCGGATTCGGTACGGGAATGCGATCTGGTCAGCATCGACGGCATGGGCGTCGTGTGGGCTGCGCGCCTGCTGGGTCACAACGTGTCGGAACGGGTCACCGGGATTGACCTGTTCGGAAGATTGATCGCGCTGGCGGCGGCGCGCGGCCTGCCTGTGTTTCTTCTGGGCGGCACCCCGGACGTGGCGCATGCGAGCGCGGCTAACCTGTCGGCCCGCTTTCCCGGACTGACCATCGCGGGGTACCACCACGGTTACTTTTGGGACAACGAGGAGCCCGTGGTAGAGCAGGTCAGGCGCTCCGGAGCGAGATTGCTGTTCGTTGCGATCTCCTCTCCGAAGAAGGAGCAGTTCATTAGCCGCTGGCGTGAGGCGCTCGGCGTTGACTTTGCCATGGGCGTTGGGGGCACGTTTGACATCATCGTCGGAAAGGTGCGACGAGCGCCGCGCTGGATGCAGGCAAGCGGCCTGGAGTGGCTTTATCGGGTCATTCAGGAGCCGCGACGGATGTGGCGCCGGTACCTCGTGACAAATCTTGTTTTCGCTGGAATGCTGGTGCGGGAATATGTGGCGGTCAGACGTGCGTAATTCGCGGAAGCTGGACAGTCGGAGCGCAGCGACGCGGGGTTTTCGCTTTTTACTCTGACTG
>LFJI01000003.1 GCA_001235855.1 Candidatus Burkholderia brachyanthoides | reverse complement strand
GTGATGTACAGGACCCAGCCCTCACGGCACTAGCCAAGAACCGCCCAACTTTGCGGGGTCAGTTCATGAATAAGCGAGGGCTTTTGTGTTTCCGGAGGCATCGCATCAGAACACGTTGCGGCGATCCGGATCGTGCAGCGGGTCGGGCGTTTTCTGTGTCAGGCGCACGATGCCCTGATCGTCGAAATAGAAGCTGTACATCATGTACCAGATGTTGGCTTCCATGTAGCGATAGGTCCAGACCTCGCGTTTCATCAGCGGGAAGTAAGACGTCTCCACCGGGCGGCCGAAATTCACGAGCACGTCCTTCTTCGTCCATACGCCGATTTGCGCCTTGTAGAACTCGTTCTCGTCGAGCACCTGCCGCACGTTGATGACTTTGCCGGAGACATCGACGTCGGCGGCGGTCGTGAATTCGCCGAGCGGCTGCGTCGGCCACATGAGGCGTTTGCCGCCATCGGGCAAATCGTAGACTTCGCGCGGCGGCCCGAGCCGGGCAGTCAGCACGGAGGCATCCGCGCCGGGCGGCACGGCCTGCCAGGGTTGCGCGCACCCCGTGAGCAGAAGTGCGACGCATGCGCCGCCGAGCGCGTTGCGCAGGCACCTGAATGTGTTCCGCATGTAAGCCTCCTCGTGCTCGTGCTGGTCGATGACGCGCGCTTCCTTTGCTGTGATTTTTTGACACGCTTTGACACGCGCGCGATAAAACATTCTCGCCAATGGCGGCGGATTCACGCCGTTCTGTCGATAATCCGCCGCGCCGGTATTGTACGGCGGTACGGCGAAGGCGCGGCGGCCTATGATCCGCGCTTCTCCCTATTCCCGAACGAATCCGATGGCAACAGGCGAACGCTTCAAACGATGGCTGCAAGGCGCCGTGCTCGCGTGCGCGGCATGGTTGCTCGCAACAGGCGCCGCGCCTGCGCCGCCGAACTCGCGCCGGTCAAGCTCGCTCTGATCGAAGCCATGTCCGGCCCGTTCGCCAACGCGGGCGCGATGGTCGAGCGCAATCTGCGCTTCGGCGTCGAGCGCGTGAACGCGCAAGGCAGTGTGAAGCTCGCTGACGGCATGCATCCGCTGCAACTGGTCGTGCTCGACGGCAAGGGCAGCAGCGAGGCGAGCCGGCCGCGTGCTATCAGGCGTTCCGGACGCCTTTTCCGGCCGCATCGGACGATTATCTGGTGGCGCGCATGCCGTTGATGATCGACATGCTCGCTGCCGCAATGACCCGCACGCAGCGCCGATCCGCTCGCCGTGGCGCGCGCGCTCGAAGGCATGAAGTTCGATGGCGAGGGCTTCCAGACGATGACGATGCGCGCCGACGATCACCAGGTGATCCAGCCCCTTTACGTGATGGAAATGGACCGCGCCGGCACGCCGGGCGTGAAATTCGACAACGAAGGCTCCGGTTGCGGCTTCCGCACGCTGCTGTCGATTCCGGCGGACGCGACTGCGCAGCCGAAGACCTGCAAGATGACTCGCCCGGCGCGCTAAACCGTTGATTTGCATCGGAAGGAAGACTGTCAATGAGGCGAGGCCCTGTGCTATACTTCATGCTTCGTTTTCTCGGCGTAGTCCGATCCGACGTTGGATTAATCGGATCAACCCGTGGCGAAATCAGCAGTCTTAGTTAAAGTAACTGAACAGAACAATCACGGCACGGCCTTTCTTCCGTGACCGCCTGTCAGATTCAAGGAAAAGCAAATGACCGTAGCAGAAGTCAAGAAGTCCGACGTCGTCGCAGAATACGCGCGCGGCGCCAACGACACGGGCTCTCCCGAAGTGCAAGTCGCACTGCTCACGAGCCGCATCAACGAACTCACCATCCACTTCAAGCCGCACTCGAAGGATCACCACAGCCGCCGCGGTCTGCTGCGCATGGTCAGCCGTCGTCGCAAGCTGCTCGACTACCTGAAGGGTAAGGATGCGGATCGTTATCGCTCGCTGATCGAAAAGCTGGGTCTGCGCAAGTAATTGGCGCCACGCGACTAGCGTTCCATCGAAGTGCCTGTGTCAGTCCGCTGATACAGGCATTTTGTTTTTGTGCTTTTCGGTCGCGAAGTGGTGCCGGATTGATTTTTCCTCGATCCGCAATCGTTTTCGTAGTTTCGGCAGTTGTTCGCTTTACCCGGATGAAGCATCCGGATAGACACCCGGTCCGGCCTCGCAGCGGAGCTTTGTGTCATTCCAGCGCGCCTCAGCGCGAGCGTTTGCGTACGTCGCATACCGTGCGTGCGTATCGCGCTGGAATGGCATAACACGCCTCTCAAGCGTGACTCGGCACCGTCCCGCCAGTGCCCCGCAGCGCGGCGCAAACGAAGAAGGAGTCACAATGTTCAATAAAATCGTCAAAGAATTTAAGTGGGGACAGCGCAACGTCCACCTCGAAACGGGTGAGATTGCCCGTCAGGCGAGCGGCGCGGTGATCGTCGATGTCGAAGACACCGTTGTCCTCGCAACTGTCGTCGGCGCGAAGACCGCCAAGCCGGGCCAGGACTTCTTCCCCCTCACCGTCGATTACCTCGAAAAGACCTACGCGGCCGGCAAGATCCCGGGCAGCTTCTTCCGTCGCGAAGGCCGTCCGTCGGAAGGCGAGACACTCATCTCGCGCCTGATCGACCGTCCGCTGCGTCCGCTGTTCCCGGAAGGCTTCTATAACGAAGTCCAGGTCATGATCCACGTGCTGTCGCTGAATCCGGACATTCCGGCCGATATTCCCGCGCTGATCGGCGCGTCGGCAGCGCTCGCCGTGTCGGGCCTGCCGTTCAACGGCCCGGTCGGTGCCGCGCGCGTCGCCTACATCAACAATGAGTACGCGCTGAACCCGACGCGTCCGCAGATGAAGGAATCGGTGCTGGATCTGGTCGTCGCCGGTACAGAACGCGCGGTGCTGATGGTCGAATCCGAAGCGCAGCAATTGTCGGAAGAAGTGATGCTGGGCGCGGTCGTGTATGGCCACGAGCAGATGCAAACCGCCATCGACGCGATTCACGAACTGGTGCGCGAAGGCGGCAAGCCTGAATGGGACTGGACCCCGGCGCCGAAGAACGAAGCGCTGATCGCGCGCGTCACCGAAATTGCCAAGCCGGAACTGGAAGCGACCTACCAACTGCGCAACAAGACGGCGCGCTCGACCAAGCTGAAGGAAGTGTACGCAGCGACGTCGAAGCAACTGGCGGCATCGGCCACCGCCAACGGCACGGCACCGGCCGATGCCGCCACCATCGGCAACATCCTGTTCGACATCGAAGCGAAGATCGTCCGTTCGCAGATCCTGAACGGCGAGCCGCGTATCGACGGCCGCGACACGCGCACGGTGCGTCCGATCGAAATCCGCACGGGCGTCCTGCCGCGTACGCACGGCTCGGCGCTGTTTACGCGCGGCGAAACGCAGGCGATGGTCGTCGCCACGCTCGGCACCAAGGGCGACGAGCAGAGCATCGACGCGCTGGAAGGCGAATACCGCGAGCGCTTCATGCTCCACTACAACATGCCTCCGTTCGCCACCGGCGAAACGGGTCGCGTCGGTTCGCCGAAGCGCCGTGAAATCGGCCACGGGCGTCTGGCCAAGCGCGCGCTGGTCGCGTGCCTGCCGAGTGCCGACGAGTTCGGCTACTCGATCCGCGTCGTGTCGGAAATCATGGAATCGAATGGTTCGTCGTCGATGGCTTCGGTCTGCGGCGGCTGTCTCGCGCTGATGGACGCCGGCGTGCCGATGAAGGCGCACGTCGCGGGCATCGCGATGGGCCTGATCCTCGAAGGCAACAAGTTCGCGGTTTTGACCGAC
Organism: Candidatus Burkholderia brachyanthoides; assembly: GCA_001235855.1. Taxonomy (GTDB): domain Bacteria; phylum Pseudomonadota; class Gammaproteobacteria; order Burkholderiales; family Burkholderiaceae; genus Caballeronia; species Caballeronia brachyanthoides. The sequence continues at coordinate 23,015 of LFJI01000003.1, read as the reverse complement.
ATCCTCGGCGACGAAGATCACCTGGGCGACATGGACTTCAAGGTGGCCGGCACGGCGCAAGGCGTGACCGCGCTGCAGATGGACATCAAGATTCAGGGCATCACGAAGGAAATCATGCAGGTCGCGCTCGCGCAGGCGAAGGAAGGCCGCATGTATATCCTCGGCAAGATGACGGCTGCCGTTCCGCACACGAACACCAACCTGTTGTCGGACTACGCGCCACGCATGATCACCATCAAGATCAATCCGGAGAAAATCCGCGACGTGATCGGCAAGGGCGGTTCGGTGATCCGCGCGCTGACGGAAGAGACGGGCACGACCATCGACATTTCGGACGACGGCGTCGTGACGATCGCGAGCACCAGCGCCGAAGGCATGGCCGAGACGAAGAAGCGCATCGAGAACATCACGGCGGAAGTGGAAGTCGGCCAGGCCTACGAGGGCCCGGTGCTCAAGCTGCTCGACTTCGGCGCGATCGTGAACATCCTGCCGGGCAAGGACGGTCTGCTGCATATCTCGGAGATCGTCAATGAGCGCGTGAAGGACATCAACGATTACCTGAAGGAAGGCCAGGTGGTGAAAGTCAAGGTCATCCAGACGGACGAGAAGGGCCGCGTGCGTCTGTCGGCCAAGGCGCTGCTGAACGAAGCAGCCGCCGCGCAGGAAGCGGAACCGACGCAACCGCAGCAGTAATGCATTAAGGTGTAGACGGCCGGCCGCAATCGCGAGCCGGCCGTTTTTGTGTCTGACGTGCGTAACGGGCTGTGTTTTGTCCGACGCGCACGCGGACCCGATGACAGTGTGGAGTGTCGATTGCTTCGGCACGCACAGTGTCATCCGGTTCGAACCGTTTCGTCAATTGTGCGTGGACGGCGATCGAGCATCCAGGGGGAAGATATGAAGGCCGTCGAAATCACCGAGTTTGGCGCACCCGAAGTCTTGAAACTGGGCGAACGCCCGACGCCCGCGCCGGGCAAGAATGAAGTGCTGATCAAGGTCGCGGCATCGGGCGTGAATCGTCCGGACGTGTTTCAGCGCAAGGGCGCGTATGCGCCGCCGCCGGGCGTGTCGGATCTGCCGGGACTGGAAGTGGCGGGCGAGATCGTCGATGGCGATTTCGATCCGAATCACAATCCGTTCGGCCTGAAGAAAGACGATCGCGTTTGCGCGCTGCTCGCGGGCGGCGGCTATGCGGAATACGCGGTCGCACCGCTGGAGCAGTGTCTGCCGGTGCCGGAAGGGTTGTCGGATATCGAAGCTGCGTCCTTGCCCGAGACGTTATTCACCGTGTGGAGCAATGTTTTCGAACGCGCGCATCTGGGCGCGGGTGAAAACGGCGAGGAAGAGACGCTGCTCGTGCAGGGCGGCTCGAGCGGCATCGGCGTGACGGCGATCCAGATTGCCAGGGCGCTCGGTCATCGCGTCTTCGCGACGGCCGGCTCCGACGAGAAATGCCGCGCGTGCGAGACGCTCGGCGCGGAGCGCGCGATCAACTACAAGACGGAAGATTTCGTCGAAGTGGTGAAGTCGCTGACGAACGATCGCGGTGTCGACGTCATTCTGGATATGGTCGCGGGCGATTATCTGCCGCGCGAACTCAAGTCGCTCGCAGATGGCGGCCGTATCTGCGTGATTGCGCTGTTGGGCGGCGCGAAGGCGGAGATCAATCTGAACGATATCTTGCGGCGGCGGCTGGTGATCACCGGCTCGACGTTGCGGCCGCGTCCGGTCGCGTTTAAGGCGAAGATCGCCGCGAAGCTCAAGGAGCACGTGTGGCCGGAAATCGAGGCGGGGCGCATCAAGCCGGTGATCCACGAGGTCTTTCCGGCGGCCGAAGCCGCCGCTGCGCATGCGTTAATGGAGTCCAGCACGCATGTCGGCAAGATCGTGCTGAACTTGGAAGAATGAAGGTGATTGAAGGTGAGCAAAAGTGGACGAAACCCATGCTGATTGTTGCAGGCATAGTTCTGACAGTTTGACCAGTTTCGCTTAATTACAGTAAAATGATTTGTTTTGCAAGCAGTTCGCGGTCCCAGCGGTTCATTCCAATAGCTTCATTCCAATAAACTAATCGGCGGTTCGTCGAGATTGGGGCGGCGAGATTACGCAGCGAGCATCGACGCAGCCGCCGCCGAGTGGCGAGACTATATGTCGAGAGATCGAGCAAAACTGGTGGTGGGCAACTGGAAGATGCACGGTCACATCAAAGAAAATGCGGCCTTGCTGACTGAAGTCGCGGCGGGGGCATCGGCTTTGCAGAACGGCGTGCGTGTCGGCGTGTGCGTGCCGTGTCCGTATCTCACGCAGTCGCAGGCGCTGTTGGGCGGTTCGGTCGTGCGTTGGGGCATTCAGGATGTATCGGCCCATACGCATGGCGCCTACACCGGTGAAGTCGCAGCGGAAATGGCGGCGGATTTCGGCGTGACGTACGCGATCGTCGGGCATTCGGAGCGACGCGCGTATCATCGTGAAAGTCCCGAGCTCATCGCCGAAAAGGCGCGCCGCGCGCTGGACGCGGGCCTCACGCCGATCGTCTGTGTCGGCGAAACGCTCGAGCAGCGCAAGTCGGGTTCGACGGAGCGCGTGATCGCCGAGCAACTCGACGCCGTGCTCGACGCGATGACGGCGGACCAGGTGGCCCGCATCGTGATCGCCTACGAACCCGTGTGGGCCATCGGTAAGGGCAAGAGCGCGACGGCCGAGCAGGCGCAGGACGTTCACGCTTTCGTGCGTTCGAAGCTGGCGAAGAAGGGCGCGGCGGCGGATGTCGTACCCGTCCTCTACGGCGGCAGTGTGAAGCCGGAGAATGCGCAGGAACTGTTTGCACAGCAGGATATCGACGGCGGCCTGATCGGCGGGGCGTCGCTGAAGTCGAAGGATTTTCTGGCGATCTGCCAGGCCGCGCAGACCGTGCTGCAATAAAGCCGGACGGTGCAAGTGGCAAGGCAGTGTGGAAGAATGTATCGCAACACGCGAGTGTCACGGAAACATCAAGTTTTGGGTGAGTTTAAATGCTATATTTAAAAACTTTGATCATCGTCGTCCAGTTGTTGTCGGCACTGGGTGTCATCGGCCTCGTGCTGCTGCAGCATGGCAAGGGCGCGGACATGGGCGCGGCATTCGGCAGCGGCGCATCGGGCAGTCTCTTCGGTGCGACCGGTTCGGCGAACTTCCTTTCGCGCACCACGGCTATTCTCGCGGCGGTCTTCTTCGTCACCACGCTTGCATTGACCTATCTCGGCAGTTATAGGCCGCAAGCTTCGGCAGGCGTGCTCGGTGCGGGTCCGGCGGCTGCTCCGACGTCGGCTGCTGCATCGGCTGCAGCGCCCGCTTCGGCAGCGTCTGCATCGCAGGCTCTGGGCTCGGATGTGCCGAAATAAGCCAAAAACAAATTTTTCGCGAATTTCGGTTTTTGTGCGTTGAACAATTCACGAGGACTGTTATAATTCAAAGCTTGAAGTGATTCGCGGCGAGGCGATTCTATAAGAAGTTTGTTTTCCCGGATTGCAGTACAGTGCCGATGTGGTGAAATTGGTAGACACGCTATCTTGAGGGGGTAGTGGCGAAAGCTGTGCGAGTTCGAGTCTCGCCGTCGGCACCAAAGTTATCCAAAGTTATTCCAATGCCAGCCGCTGCTTCGCTCCGGCTGGCATTTTCACATCTGGCGTACCCTTACGGTATGATCGTGAGCGGTCCCAAGTGATCCTTCCGGGTGGTCCGTCCCGGTAGAAGCGTTCAGTCAATTACAGACCACATCACCGATCTGAGGATAACCTTGAACCTCGCACCCTATTACCCCGTCTTGTTGTTTCTTTTGGTCGGCCTCGGTTTAGGAATCGCGTTAGTCAGCATCGGCAAAATTCTCGGTCCCAATAAGCCCGACACCGAGAAAAACGCGCCGTACGAGTGCGGCTTCGAAGCGTTCGAAGACGCGCGTATGAAGTTCGATGTGCGTTACTATCTCGTCGCGATTCTTTTCATCATCTTCGACCTTGAGACGGCATTCCTGTTTCCGTGGGGCGTGTCCTTGCGCGACATCGGCTGGCCCGGCTTCATCGCGATGATGATCTTTCTGCTCGAGTTCCTGCTCGGCTTCGCCTACATCTGGAGAAAGGGCGGGCTGGACTGGGAGTGACGGCAAGAGAGTCACCGGATTCATGAGTGGCACTGGCTGGCCGCTCATCTGGAGTGAAATCAAATGAGTATCGAAGGGGTCTTGAAGGAAGGCTTCGTCACCACCACGGCTGACAAGCTGATCAACTGGACGCGCACCGGCTCGCTGTGGCCGATGACGTTCGGCCTCGCGTGCTGCGCCGTCGAGATGATGCACGCAGGCGCTGCCCGTTATGACCTGGACCGGTTCGGCGTGGTGTTCCGTCCGAGTCCGCGTCAGTCGGACGTGATGATCGTCGCGGGTACGCTCTGCAACAAGATGGCGCCCGCACTGCGCAAGGTGTACGACCAGATGGCCGAGCCGCGCTGGGTCATTTCCATGGGCTCGTGCGCAAACGGTGGCGGCTACTACCACTACTCGTATTCGGTCGTGCGCGGCTGCGACCGCATCGTGCCGGTCGATGTTTATGTTCCCGGTTGCCCCCCGACCGCCGAAGCGCTGGTCTATAGCGTGATCCAGTTGCAGGCGAAGATTCGCCGTACCAACACCATCGCCCGTCAGTAAGAGGGCTGAGCTCCCCAACTATATGGCAAGCAAACTCGAGACTCTGAAGGCGAACCTTGAGACGGCGCTTGGCGGCCGTCTCAAGAACATCACCGAATCGCTGGGTCAAGTGACGGTCGTCGTGAAAGCGGCCAACTATCTGGACGTCTGCAAGCAATTGCGTGACGACAAGTCGCTGCGCTTCGAACAGCTCATGGATCTGGCCGGCGTCGATTACTCGACCTACGGCGATAGCGTGTACGACGGCCCGCGTTTCGCCGCCGTGCTGCATCTGCTGTCCGTGACCAATAACTGGCGCGTGCGCGTCCGCGTATTTGCTCCGGATGACGAAGTACCCATCGTGCCGTCCGTGGTCGATATCTGGTCGTCGTCGAACTGGTACGAGCGCGAGGGGTTCGACCTCTACGGCATCGTGTTCGAAGGCCATCCAGACTTACGCCGCATTCTCACGGACTACGGCTTCATCGGCCATCCGTTCCGCAAGGACTTCCCGATTTCTGGTTACGTGGAAATGCGCTACGACCCGAAAGAGAAGCGCGTCGTGTATCAGCCTGTGACAATCGAACCGCGTGAGATCACGCCGCGCGTGATTCGCGAAGATCACTATGGCGGTCTGAAACATTGAAAGAACGCCATGGTAGAGATCAAGAACTATACGCTGAACTTCGGCCCGCAACACCCTGCCGCGCACGGCGTGCTGCGGCTGGTGCTCGAGTTGGACGGCGAAGTCATTCAGCGCGCCGATCCGCACATCGGTCTTTTGCATCGCGCGACCGAGAAGCTCGCGGAAACCAAGACTTTCATTCAGTCCGTGCCGTACATGGACCGTCTCGACTACGTGTCGATGATGGTCAACGAACACGGCTACGTGCTCGCCATCGAGAAGCTGCTCGGCATCGACGTGCCGGTGCGCACCAAGTACATCCGCGTTTTGTTCGACGAAATCACGCGCGTGCTGAACCACCTCATGTGGATCGGCTCGCACGCGCTTGACGTCGGCGCGATGGCGGTGTTCCTGTACGCGTTCCGCGAGCGCGAAGATCTGATGGACGTGTATGAAGCGGTATCGGGCGCGCGCATGCACGCCGCTTACTACCGTCCGGGCGGCGTGTATCGCGATCTGCCTGACGCAATGCCGCAATACAAGGCGTCCAAGATTCGCAATGCGAAGGCGCTGGAGAAGATGAACGAGACGCGCCAGGGCTCGTTGCTCGACTTCATCGAAGACTTCTTCAACCGTTTCCCAGGTTGTGTCGACGAATACGAAACGCTGCTCACCGACAATCGCATCTGGAAACAGCGTCTGGTCGGCATCGGCGTGGTGAGTCCGGAGCGCGCGTTGCAACTGGGCATGAGCGGCGCCATGCTGCGCGGCTCGGGCGTCGAGTGGGACCTGCGCAAGAAGCAGCCGTACGAAGTGTATGACCAGCTCGACTTCGACATTCCGGTGGGCGTGAACGGCGATTGCTACGACCGTTATCTGGTGCGCGTCGAGGAAATGCGTCAGTCCACCCGCATCGCCAAACAGTGTGTTGACTGGCTGCGCAAAAATCCCGGCCCTGTGATGGTCGATAATCACAAGGTTGCGCCGCCCAAGCGTGTGGGCATGAAGAGCAACATGGAGGAGCTGATTCACCATTTCAAGCTCTTCACCGAAGGCTTCCACGTGCCCGAAGGCGAAACGTATGCCGCCGTCGAGCATCCGAAGGGTGAGTTCGGCATCTATCTCGTGTCGGACGGTGCGAATAAGCCGTATCGCTTGAAGATTCGCGCGCCGGGTTACGCGCACCTCGCCGCGCTGGACGAAATGGCGCGCGGCCACATGATCGCCGACGCCGTGACGATCATCGGTACGCAGGACATCGTGTTCGGCGAGATCGATCGCTGATCTCAATCGGGCACCTGCGCGGTGTGCACAATCGCAGCGCCGCGCTCGCAAACGCGGAAAGCAACAACAGGAAACTGCAGGACGCCAGGTCTACCGCAACGTCAAAGCGCGGCAGGTATTCGTTCGCTAGGAATTGAAAGAGTAGTGTCTGAAAATGATCTCAGATGAAGGTCTGAAAGAAATCGATCGCGCTGTCGCGAAATATCCGTCCGAGCAGAAGCAGTCGGCGGTGATGGTGGCGTTGGCTGTCGCTCAGAAAGAGCATGGTTGGCTCTCGCCCGAACTCATGCAGTTCGTGGCTGATTACCTGAGCATGCCGCCGGTCGCGGTGCAGGAAGTGGCGACGTTCTACACCATGTACGAACTCAAGCCAGTCGGTAAGCACAAGATCACGCTCTGCACGAATCTGCCTTGCCAGTTGGGTCCGGACGGTGGTTCGGACAGCGCCGCCGAGTATCTCAAGCAGAAGCTCGGCATCGACTTTGGCGAGACCACGCCCGGCGGCAAGTTCACACTGAAAGAAGGTGAATGTTTCGGCGCATGCGGCGACGCACCGGTGCTGTTGCTCAACAACCATCGCATGTGCGGCTTCATGAGCCGCGAAAAGATCGACCAGTTGATCGAGGAACTTTCGAAATGACTTCCCTCCACGATCGTCACATCAAGCCGCTGATCCTCGCCGGACTGAACGGTGAGAACTGGCATCTCGAAGACTACGTCGCGCGCGGCGGCTACAAGCAGTTGCGCCGTATTCTCGAAGAGAAGATTACGCAAGAGCAGGTGATCGCCGAGGTGAAGGCATCCGGTCTGCGTGGCCGTGGCGGGGCGGGCTTTCCGACCGGCCTGAAGTGGAGCTTCATGCCGCGTCAGTTCGCGGGCCAGAAGTACCTTGTCTGCAATTCGGACGAAGGCGAACCGGGTACGTTCAAGGATCGCGACATCCTGCGCTGGAACCCGCACGCGCTGATCGAAGGCATGGCCATCGGCGCGTATGCCATGGGTATCACCGTGGGTTACAACTACATCCACGGCGAGATCTTCGAGGTCTATCGCGTGTTCGAGCAGGCGCTGGAAGAAGCGCGAGCGGCCGGTTATCTCGGCGCGAATATCCTCGGCTCGGGCTCCTCGTTCGAACTGTTCGCGCATCATGGTTATGGCGCGTATATCTGCGGTGAAGAAACCGCGCTGCTCGAATCGCTCGAAGGCAAGAAGGGGCAGCCGCGCTTCAAGCCGCCGTTCCCGGCCAGCTTCGGCGTGTACGGCAAGCCGACCACCATCAACAACACCGAGACTTTCGCGGCCGTGCCATTCCTGCTGGCGGTCGGTCCGCAGAATTATCTCGAGATGGGCAAGCCGAACAACGGTGGCACCAAGATTTTCTCCGTGTCGGGCGACGTAAACCGTCCCGGCAACTACGAGATTCCACTTGGCACGCCGTTCAAGACGCTGATGGAACTGGCGGGCGGCGTGCGCGGCCAGTCGATCAAAGCGGTAATTCCTGGCGGCTCGTCCGCGCCGATCATCCCTGGCGAAGCGATGCTCGCCACCGACATGGACTACGACTCGATCGCCAAGCAAGGTTCCATGCTAGGTTCGGGCGCGGTCATCGTGATGAACGAAACGCGCTGCATGGTGCGTTCGCTGCTGCGTCTGTCGTACTTTTATTATGAAGAGTCATGCGGCCAGTGCACGCCGTGCCGTGAGGGCACGGGCTGGCTGTATCGCGTGGTGCATCGTATCGAACACGGTCTCGGGCGCAAGGAAGACCTGGATTTGCTGAACTCAGTCGCCGAGAACATCATGGGCCGCACCATTTGCGCCCTCGGCGATGCGGCTGCCATGCCCGTGCGCGGCATGCTGAAACACTTCTGGAACGAGTTCGAATATCACGTCGAGCACAAGCATTGTCTCGTCGGCGGGCACGCGCATCACGCGAGTTCCGAAGCGCTTACTGCGTAATTTGACGCGCAGTCAGTTGCGCGGAGACAGAGGTTGAGAATCTATATCCATCATGGTTGAACTAGAAATTGACGGCAAGTCGGTCGAGGTGCCCGAAGACAGCATGGTGATCCAGGCTGCACATAAGGTCGATACGTACATCCCTCACTTCTGCTATCATAAGAAGCTTTCGATCGCGGCGAACTGTCGGATGTGCCTCGTCGAAGTCGAAAAGATGCCGAAGGCTGTCCCCGCTTGCGCCACGCCCGTGTCGAACGGCATGGTCGTGCGCACCATGTCCGACAAGGCCGTGAAGGCCCAGCAGTCGGTGATGGAATTCCTGTTGATCAACCACCCGCTCGATTGCCCGATCTGCGATCAGGGCGGCGAGTGCCAGTTGCAGGATCTGGCCGTCGGTTACGGCAAATCGCAATCGCGCTATAGCGAAGAAAAGCGCGTCGTGTTCCACAAGAACGTGGGCCCGCTCATCTCGATGGAAGAGATGACGCGTTGCATCCACTGCACGCGTTGCGTGCGCTTCGGTCAGGAAGTGGCCGGCGTGATGGAACTCGGCATGCTGGGCCGCGGCGAGCATTCGGAAATCACGTCCTTCGTCGGCAAGACGGTGGATTCGGAACTGTCGGGCAACATGATCGATCTGTGCCCGGTCGGGGCGCTCACTAGCAAGCCGTTCCGCTACAGCGCGCGGACGTGGGAACTGTCGCGCCGCAAGTCGGTGAGTCCGCACGATTCGGTCGGCGCGAACCTCGTCGTGCAGGTGAAGAACAATCGCGTGATGCGCGTCCTGCCAATGGAAAACGAAGCCATCAACGAATGCTGGCTGTCGGACAAGGACCGCTTTTCGTATGAAGGCCTGAACAGCGACGAGCGCCTCACCACGCCGATGTTCAAGCAAGGCGGCAACTGGATCGAAACCGACTGGCAGACCGCGCTCGAATATGTCGCCAAGAGTTTGAAGGGCATCTCGCAGGATCATGGCGCGAACGCCATCGCCGCGCTTGCCACGCCGCATAGCACTGTCGAAGAGCTGCATCTGCTCAAGGCGCTGGCCGAAGGCGTGGGCACGCCGAACGTCGATTTCCGTCTGCGTCAGAGCGATTTCTCCGCACCGGTGGGCGATGGCGCACCGTGGCTCGGCGTCAAGATCGCCGATCTGTCGAACGTCGATACGGCTTTCGTGATCGGTTCGTTCCTGCGTCGCGATCATCCGCTGTTCGCCGCGCGTCTTCGTCAGGCGGCGAAGAACGGCGCCATGATCACCTTCCTCAACGCCAGCAACGACGACTCACTGATCCCGACCGCGCATCGCCTGGTCGTGGCGCCGTCGGCGTGGCTCGATCAACTCGCGGGTATCGCGGCGGCGGTCGCGGAAGCACGCGGCGTCGAACTGCCGGAAGCGTTCGCGGGCCGCGAAGTGTCGGCTGCGGCGAAGGATGTCGCTGCATCGCTGTCGGCGAGTGAAACGCGTGTCGTGCTGCTCGGCAATGTCGCGGTTCAGCATCCCGATTTCGCGCAGATTCAGGCGGCCGCGCAATGGATCGCGGAAAGCACCGGCGCCACGCTCGGCTTCCTCACGGAAGGCGCGAACTCGGTCGGTGCGTATCTCGTGGATGCGGTGCCGGGCGAGGGCGGTCTCAACGCGCCTGAAGCGTTCGAGCAGCCGCGCAAAGGCTACCTGCTGCTGAATGCCGAACCGGAATTCGACACGGCCAATCCGGTGCAGGCTGTCGCCGCGCTCAAGGCCGCGGAAATGGTTGTTGTGATGTCGCCGTTCAAGCACGGCATGGACTACGCGGACGTGCTGCTGCCTATCGCGCCGCACACCGAAACGTCTGGAACCTTCGTCAACGCGGAAGGCACGGCGCAATCGTTCAACGGCGTCGTGCGCGCACTCGGCGACACACGTCCGGGCTGGAAGGTGCTGCGCGTGCTCGGTTCGATCCTCGGCCTGAAGGGCTTCGAGTTCGACACGGCGGAAGAAGTGCGCAACGCCGCGCTCGGTACGGGCGATCTGTCCACGCGTCTGTCGAACAAGGCGACCGTGGCTGCAAAGCGTGCCGCATCGAACATCGTTTTGAACGGCAGCGGTCTGCAGCGTCTGGCCGATGTGCCGATCTATCACGCCGATGCGCTCGTGCGTCGCGCGCCGTCGCTGCATCTGACGGTCGCCGCGCGCGATGCGAACGTCGCCGCTCTGCCGACGGCGCTGTTCGACAAGCTCGGTCTGAAAGATGGCGACGCCGTGCGTGTCAAGCAAGGCAATCTGTCGGTCACGTTGCCTGCGGTCCGCGACGCGAACCTGGCGGAGACGGTCGTCCGCGTGTCGGCGGGCACTCCGGCTGGCGCCGCGCTCGGCGGCTTCTTCGGCGAACTGGTAGTGGAGAAGGTGTAAATGGGCTTGTTCGATACGATCAACGCAGGCGGTACGCAGCTTTTGGGCGTCGCATGGCCGACCGTGTGGATCGTGGTCCGCATCCTCGTGGTGTCGGTGGCGATCCTGCTGTGCGTGGCCTACCTGATTCTCTGGGAGCGCAAGCTCATTGGCTGGATGCACGTACGTCTCGGGCCGAACCGTGTCGGTCCAGCCGGTTTGCTCCAGCCGATCGCCGATGTGCTGAAACTCCTGCTAAAGGAAGTCATTCAGCCGACCGCCGCCAGCAAGTGGATCTACGTGATCGCGCCGATCATGACCGTCGTGCCCACGTTCGCAGTGTGGGCGGTCATTCCCCAGGGGCAGGCCGTGCTCGGCGATGTCAACGCGGGTCTCCTCTACGTGATGGCGATCTCGTCCATCGGCGTGTACGGTGTGATTCTCGCGGGCTGGGCGTCGAACTCGAAGTACGCGTTCCTCGGCGCGATGCGCGCTGCCGCGCAGATGGTATCCTATGAAATATCGATGGGCTTCGCGCTCGTCGTGGTGCTGATGGTCGCGGGCACGCTGAACATGTCCGACATCGTGCACTCGCAGCAGCGCGGCATGTTCGCGGGCTGGGGCATCAACTTCTTGTCGTGGAACTGGCTGCCGCTCCTGCCGATGTTCGTCGTGTACTTCATCTCGGGCATCGCCGAAACGAACCGGCACCCATTCGACGTGGTGGAAGGCGAATCGGAAATCGTCGCGGGTCACATGATCGATTACTCCGGCATGGCGTTCGCGCTGTTCTTCCTCGCCGAGTACATCAACATGATCGTGATCTCGGCGATCGCGACCACGCTGTTCCTCGGCGGCTGGGATGTACCGTTCGGCTTCCTGTCGTTCATCCCGGGCGTCTTCTGGTTCGCCTTCAAGATTTTCCTGCTGCTGTCGGTCTTCATCTGGGCACGCGCGACATTCCCGCGTTACCGCTACGACCAGATCATGCGTCTCGGCTGGAAGGTGTTCCTGCCTGTGTCGGTAATCTGGGTGGTCGTGGTCGGCTTCTGGATTATGTCGCCGCTCAACATCTGGAAGTAACGCGAGACGAGCGGACGAAACCATCATGAATGCAATTCAAAGCTTCTTTAAGACCTTCTTTCTGACCGAACTCCTCAAGGGCCTCGCGCTGACTGGCAAGTACACGTTCCAGCGCAAGATCACCGTGCAGTTCCCGGAAGAGAAGACGCCGATTTCGCCGCGCTTCCGCGGCCTGCACGCGCTGCGCCGTTATGAGAACGGCGAAGAGCGCTGCATCGCGTGCAAGCTGTGCGAAGCCGTGTGCCCCGCCATGGCCATCACGATCGAATCGGAAACGCGCGCGGACAACACGCGCCGCACGACGCGTTACGACATCGACCTGACCAAGTGCATCTTCTGTGGCTTCTGCGAAGAGAGTTGCCCGGTCGATTCGATCGTCGAAACGCACATCCTCGAATATCATGGCGAAAAGCGCGGCGACCTGTATTTCACGAAGGACATGCTGCTGGCGGTGGGTGACCGTTACGAAACGGAAATCGCTGCATCGAAGGCAGCGGACGCTCCTTATCGTTGATGCACCGTTCGATACGGCGGTGCGCGAGCGAAACAAGAATCGGAATTTTCGCACGTGCCGGATTCGAACTCGAAGCGATTTTGCTGTTGCTGTATGGCACACTGCGGCTCGCGCCGAGGTCTTTCTCTGTCCGTGCGGATAAGACTTGAAGCGCCCGACATACCAAAGCCTGACGATGGTCTAACGATGAACCGGTAATCATGGAATTCACAACCGTACTGTTCTATATCTTCGCGCTGCTGCTGCTGGTGTCCGCGCTGAAGGTGATCACTTCACGCAACCCGGTGTCGTCCGCGCTGTTTCTCGTGCTCGCGTTCTTCAACGCGGCCGCGATCTGGATGCTGCTGCAAGCGGAATTCCTTGCGATCCTGCTGGTTCTCGTCTACGTCGGCGCCGTGATGGTGCTGTTCCTGTTCGTGGTGATGATGCTGGACATCAACATCGACGAATTGCGGCGCGACTTCAAACGTTTCGTGCCATTGGCGAGCATCGTCGGCGCGATCATCGTGATCGAAACCGCGCTGATCCTGTGGCACGGCTACGGCGCGACCACCACGCCGCTGCGCGACGCCAACAGGGCCGCCGCCGGCGCGGGTGTGAGCGGTGCGGCGCTGATGCCGAACACGCAGTTGATCGGCAAGGTCATCTACACGGATTACATCTTCGCGTTCGAAATCGCGGGTCTCGTGCTGCTGGTCGCCATCATCGCGGCGATCTCGCTCACGATTCGCGACAAGAAGGATAAGAAGACCCAAACGGTCAGCCAGCAGGTCAAGGTGCGTCGTCAGGATCGCGTGCGTCTCGTGAAGATGCAGGCGGACACCCAGTCGCCCGACGACATGACCGAGCCGCCCGTCACCGGCAACATCGGTGCGGGCACGGTGGACAACAAGGGCTGAGATTAGGAGATAAGAAAATGTTGAGTCTTGCCCATTACCTGGTGCTCGGCGCGATTCTTTTCGCGATCAGCATCGTCGGTATCTTCCTGAACCGCCGCAACGTCATCATCATCCTGATGGCGATCGAACTGATGCTGCTCGCGGTGAATACGAATTTCGTCGCGTTTTCGCACTATCTGGGCGACGTGCACGGCCAGATCTTCGTGTTCTTCGTGCTGGCCGTGGCCGCGGCCGAAGCCGCCATCGGTCTCGCGATTCTCGTGACCCTATTCCGCAGCTTCGACACGATCAACGTCGAGGACCTCGATCAGCTCAAAGGTTAATCACAGGATAGGCTGTTATGTCCACGACACTCAACGAAAACTTCCTGCTCGCGGTTCCCTTGGCGCCACTGGTCGGCTCGCTGATCGCAGGTCTGTCCAGCAAGATAGTGGGACGCAAGGGCGCGCACAGCGTCACGATCTTAGGCGTCTTCATCTCCTTCATCCTCTCGGCGATCGTCTACAACGACGTGCTGCATGGCGCGAGCTTCAACGTCACTGTGTACGAGTGGATGAGCATCGGCAATCTGAAGATGGAAGTCGGCTTCCTGGTCGACTCGCTCACAGCCATGATGATGGTCATCGTGACCTTCGTTTCGCTGATGGTGCACATCTACACGATCGGCTACATGGCGGACGAAGAAGTGGGTTACGAGCGATTCTTTTCGTACATCTCGCTGTTCACGTTCTCGATGCTGATGCTCGTGATGAGCAACAACTTCCTGCAACTGTTCTTCGGCTGGGAAGCGGTGGGTCTCGTGTCGTACCTGCTGATCGGTTTCTATTTCACGCGTGAGAGCGCGATCTATGCCAACATGAAGGCGTTCATCGTGAACCGCGTGGGCGACTTCGGCTTCCTGCTCGGCATCGGCCTGATTTTCGCGTTCACCGGTTCGCTCAACTACACGGACGTGTTCGCGCAGGGCGACAAGCTTGCCACCATGAGCTTCCCGGGCACGAGCTGGGGTCTCCTGACGGTCGCGTGCATCTGCCTGTTCATCGGCGCGATGGGTAAGTCCGCGCAGTTCCCGCTGCACGTCTGGCTGCCCGACTCGATGGAAGGCCCGACGCCGATCTCCGCACTGATCCACGCCGCGACCATGGTGACCGCCGGCATCTTCATGGTGACGCGCATGTCGCCGCTGTTCGAGCATTCGGATGCGGCGTTGTCCTTCGTGACGGTCATCGGGGCGATCACCGCGCTGTTCATGGGCTTCCTGGGCGTCGTGCAGAACGACATCAAGCGCGTGGTGGCTTACTCCACGCTCTCGCAGCTCGGGTACATGACGGTTGCGCTCGGCGTGTCGGCATATCCGGTCGCCGTGTTTCACCTTGGCACGCACGCGTTCTTCAAGGCGCTGCTGTTCCTCGGCGCGGGCTCGGTCATCATCGGCATGCACCACGATCAGGACATGCGCAACATGGGCGGTCTGGCGAAGTACATGCCGATCACCTGGATCACGTCGCTGCTCGGTTCGCTCGCGCTGATCGGCACGCCGTTCTTCTCGGGCTTTTACTCGAAAGACTCGATCATCAATGCCATGAAGCTTTCGCATCTGCCGGGTTCTGGCTTCGCGTACTTCGCAGTGGTGGCGAGCGTGTTCGTCACGGCGCTGTACTCGTTCCGCATGTATTTCCTCGTGTTCCACGGTCCGGAGCGTTTCCGCGGCCCGAAGCATCCTGATTCGCCGATGGGCCACGACGATCACGGCCATGGCCACGGTCCGCACATCCCGCATGAAAGCCCGTGGGTGGTGACGCTGCCGCTGATTCTGCTGGCGATTCCGTCGCTCATCATCGGCGCGATCATGGTCGGCCCGATGCTGTTCGGCGACTTCTTCTCGCATGGCGTCGCGTTCGACAAGGTCATCTTCATCAGCGAGCGTCACGAAGCGCTGAAAGAAATGGGCGAAGAATTCCACGGCTGGTTCGCGATGGGCCTGCATTCGGTCTCGGGTCTGCCGGTGTGGCTTGCGCTCGCGGGTGTGGTGGTCGCGTGGTTCCTGTACATGAAGCGTCCGGATCTACCGCCGGTCATCGCGAAGACCTTCGGCCCGATCTGCACGCTGCTGGACAACAAGTACTACTGCGACAAGATCAACGAAGTCGTGTTCGCCAAGGGCGCCGTGGCACTCGGCCGCGAACTGTGGAAAGAGGGCGATGTGGTCGTCATCGACGGCGTCGTCAACGGCAGCGCGAAGTTCATGGGCTGGTTCGCCAGCGTGATCCGCTTCCTCCAGTCGGGCTACATCTACCACTACGCGTTCGCGATGATCATCGGCATGCTCAGTCTGCTGACGCTGTTCGTGACGCTCGGTGGCAAGTAAGGAGGCGCGAGGATACGTGAGCTCTTTTCCGATTCTCAGCGTTGCCATCTGGCTGCCGATCGTTTTCGCTCTGCTGGTTCTGGCAGTAGGCAATGATCGCAATCGGGCGCCCGCGCGCTGGATCGCGCTGATCGGCTCTGTGCTTGGGCTGATCGTCACGATTCCGCTCATCACCGGCTTCGATAGCTCGACGGCCGCGCTCCAGTTCGTCGAGCAGTCGACCTGGATCGAGCGCTTCAACATCACGTATCACCTGGGCGTCGACGGCATTTCGATGTGGTTCGTCGTGTTGACGGCGCTCATCACGGTGATCGTCGTGATCGCCGGATGGGAAGTGATCGCCGAACGCGTGTCGCAGTACTTCGCCGCGTTCCTGATCCTCTCGGGCATCGTGATCGGCGTGTTCTCGACGGCGGACGGCCTGCTGTTCTACGTGTTCTTCGAGGCCACGCTCATTCCGATGTACATCATCATCGGCGTGTGGGGCGGACCGAACCGTGTGTACGCAGCGTTCAAGTTCTTCCTGTACACGCTGGCAGGCTCGCTGCTGATGCTGGTCGCGCTGCTGTATCTCTACACGCAGACGCATACCTTCGATCTCGCGACGTGGCACGCCGCCAAGCTCGAGATGACGCCGCAGATACTGCTGTTCATCGCGTTCTTCCTCGCGTTCGCCGTGAAGGTGCCGATGTGGCCGGTCCACACCTGGCTGCCGGACGCGCATGTGGAAGCGCCGACGGGCGGCTCGGTCGTGCTGGCGGCAATCATGCTGAAGCTCGGCGCATACGGTTTCCTGCGCTTTTCGCTGCCGATCGCACCGGATGCGAGCCACTTCCTCGCGCCGGTCGTCATCACGCTGTCGCTGGTCGAGGTGATCTATATCGGCCTGGTCGCGATGGTGCAGGCCGACATGAAGAAGCTGGTCGCGTATTCGTCGATCGCGCACATGGGCTTCGTTACGCTCGGCTTCTTCATGTTCGGGTCGTCGAGCCAGCTCGCGGTCGAAGGCGCGATCATCCAGATGATCTCGCACGGCTTCGTCTCGGGCGCCATGTTCCTGTCCATTGGCGTGCTGTACGACCGCGTGCACTCGCGCCAGATCTCGGATTACGGCGGCGTCGTCAACGTGATGCCGAAGTTCGCCGCGTTCGCCATGCTGTTCGCGATGGCCAACTGCGGCTTGCCGGGCACCTCGGGTTTCGTCGGCGAGTTCATGGTGATTCTGGCGGCCGTGAAGTTCAACTTCTGGATCGGCTTCCTGGCCACGTTCACGCTGATTCTCGGCGCGGCCTACACGCTGTGGATGTACAAGCGCGTGTACTTTGGCGCCGTCGCGAACGACCACGTCGCGCATCTCGCGGACATCAACGGCCGTGAATTCCTGATGCTGGCCGTGCTCGCGATTTTCACGATGTACATGGGCCTGTATCCGAAGACCTTCACCGATGTCATGCACGAGTCGGTGGCAAACCTGCTCTCCCACGTCGCGCAGTCCAAGCTGCCGCTGGCTCAGTAACGCCGTGCGGAGGAAGGAACTAAGAAATCATGCAAAACGCCCCTATGACTATGAGTATGTTATTGCCGGACGGCATCCTAATGGCCGCGGTCGTCATCGCCTGGCTGAACGATACGGTCTTCGGCACCTCGGGTCGCTGCGGCACGTACGCGATCGCGCTGCTGTCCACGATCGTCGTCTGCATCTGGTTCGCCTTCACCGCGCTCAATCCGACGCTGGGTTACTTCTTCTCGCGCATGTATATCGTCGATCCGTTCGCGAGCGCGATGAAGGCGGTGGTCTGCTTAGGCTACGCGGTATCGATCATCTACTCGAAGAAGTATCTCGAAGACCGCGACCTGTTCCGCGGCGACTTCTTCCTGCTCGGCCTGTTCTCGCTGCTCGGCCAGTGCGTGATGATCTCGGGCAACAACTTCCTCACGCTGTATCTCGGTCTCGAACTGATGTCACTGTCGCTCTATGCGGTCATCGCGCTGCGCAAGGACGTGCCGCAGTCGAACGAATCGGCAATGAAGTACTACGTGCTCGGCGCGCTCGCATCCGGCTTCCTGCTCTACGGCATCTCGATGCTGTACGGCGCGACCGGCTCGCTCGAACTGGGCGAAGTGCTGAAGGCGGTGGCGTCGGGCCGCATCAACGACGCGGTGCTGCTGTTCGGCGTGATCTTCGTGGTGGCGGGCGTCGCGTTCAAGATGGGCACGGTGCCGTTCCATATGTGGGTGCCGGACGTCTATCAGGGCGCGCCGACGGCCATGACGCTGCTCACCGGCGGCGGCCCGAAGGTCGCGGCGTTCGCGTGGGGCCTGCGTCTGCTGGTAATGGGTCTGCTGCCGCTGGCGGTGGACTGGCAGGAAATGTTGGTGATTCTGGCGGCGTTGTCGCTGATCGTCGGCAATATCACCGGTATCGTGCAGCGGAACATCAAGCGGATGCTGGCGTACTCGGCCATCTCGAACATGGGTTTCGTGCTGCTCGGTCTGCTGGCCGGCGTGGTCGACAGCAAGGCGGACAGCGCGGCCAGCGCCTATAGTTCGGCAATGTTCTATAGCATCATCTACCTGGTGACGACGCTCGGTTCCTTCGGCGTGGTCATGCTGCTCGCGCGTCGCGACTTCGAAGCCGAAATGCTCGACGACTTCAAAGGCCTGAATCAGCGCAGCCCGGTGTTCGCGTTCGTCATGATGATCATGATGTTCTCGCTCGCCGGCATCCCGCCGACGATTGGCTTCTATGCCAAGCTCACCGTACTCGAAGCGACGATGAACGCCGGCCTCACGTGGCTCGTGGTCCTCGCCGTGCTGACGTCGCTGGTGGGCGCGTTCTACTACCTGCGTATCGTCAAGCTGATGTACTTCGACGCGCCGCAGGACGCATCGCCGATCGTCGCCGGAGGTCTGAATCGCTCGTTGCTTGCATTCAACGGTCTCGCTGTGCTCGTGCTCGGCCTGATGCCGGGTCCGCTGATGTCGGCATGCCTGCAGGCGATCACGCATACGCTGCCGCTGTAATGTCGGCGGTGGCGGGTTGGTTCATCGTATTGTTGGCGCTGGTCGGCGCCAACGTACCGTTTCTGAATCAGCGTTTGTTCGGCGTCGTGCCCGTGCCGCTCCCTGCCGCGGAGCGCAACAAGGCGCCGAAAAAGAACGCGTGGCTCCGGATCGGCGAACTGATCGTTCTTTACTTCGTGGTCGGCGCGCTCGGCTTCATGCTCGAAGCGCGCGCCGGCAACCGTTTCGATCAAGGATGGCAGTTCTATGCCATCACGTTCAGTCTCTTCGTGGTGTTGGCCTTTCCCGGCTTCACCTATCAATATCTCGTCAAACACCGCTGACGGCATCTGCGATCAGTTTGCCATCGGCGGCCCGTTTGTCTTCAAGCATAGGGCTCAAGAAGATGGCAGACCAGCGCACCTTTTCCGGTAACGACGACGGCCTGATCGAAAAGAAGGTCGATAGCACCACGCTCCACGAGGGCAAATTCCTCACGCTCAAGCGCGACACCGTCGAATTGCCGGATGGCAAGCAGGCGTATCGCGAGTTCGTCACGCATCCCGGCGCGGTGATGATCCTGCCGGTGTTCGACGATAGCCGCGTGCTGCTGGAACGGCAGTTCCGCTATCCGGTCGGCCGTGTGCTGCTGGAGTTTCCGGCCGGTAAGCTGGATCCGAACGAGGACGAAGTGATCTGCGCCAAGCGCGAATTACAGGAGGAAACCGGCTATACCGCGCGTGAGTGGACGTTCCTGACGCGGATTCATCCGGTCATCTCCTATTCGACCGAGTTCATCGACATCTACCTTGCGCGCGGCCTTACGGCGGGCGATGCCAAGCTCGACGACGGCGAATTCCTCGAAACCTTCATCGCCGATGCCGAGCAGTTGATGGCCTGGGTCAAGGACGGCAGCATCAGCGACGTGAAAACGATCATCGGCGCGTTCTGGCTGGAGAAGCTGATGGCGGGGGAGTGGAAGGCCTGAGCGAGTTCGTTGCAAGTCCCGAAGAAGCGGCCCGCGTTGGCCGCTTCCGTCGTTTTGCCGCGACCGAACGTGCCGAGGCGGGCGAACGGCTAAAATGGCCTGTGTTAGCCTGCGGAGTGCGAAATCGCCAAATGCCAATCAGCAGTCGATTTCGCACGATCGTTCACAATCCTCAATTTTGAGATACACTCAACTTAAGCCCCACCAGCATGAAGGTTCTCGATTTAAAGTGCTCGCACGAACACCGTTTCGAAGGCTGGTTTGCCTCGACGGAAGAGTTCGAATCGCAGTTGTCGCGCAAGCTGGTCGCATGCCCGGTGTGCTCGGCGACCGACGTGAGCCGCATGCCGTCCGCGCCGCGTCTGAATCTGACGTCGCTGCGCGGTGAGCCGGCCCCGCAGGCACAGGCGCGAACACAGGCTCCAGCCGGCGCACCTGACGCGCGGGCATTGCAGGCGCGCGCGTTGAGCTTCATGCGCGAGTTGATCGACAAGACCGAGAACGTGGGCGACCGTTTTGCTGAAGAGGCGCGGCGTATCCATTATAACGAAGCGCCGGCGCGCAACATTCGCGGCGTTACGACGCCCGAAGACGCGCACGCCTTGCTGGAAGAAGGGATCGATGTGATGCCGTTGCCTGTTCCGGATGCCCTGAAGGAGCCGCTGCAGTAATCGCACGACGCGGCGTTTCCTCCGGCCCGGCGCGGGCCATGTAAGGAGACACTGCGCATGGATCTGAACTATTTCCCTGCGGACGACGCGTTTCGCGCCGAGGTTCGCGCCTGGCTCGAGGCCCATCTGCCGCACGCGTTGCGCGCCAAGGTGCTCGAGCACAAACGCCTTTCCCGCGACGACTATTCGAGCTGGCACAAGCTGCTGGGCGTAGACGGCAGGTCCGCGCCGGCATGGCCGAAGGAATACGGCGGTCCCGGCTGGGACGCCACACAACGGCATATCTGGGATGAAGAATGCGCCCGCGCAGGCGCGCCCGCCGTGATGCCCTTCGGCGTATCGATGGTCGCGCCCGTGTTGATGAAATACGGCACCGACGCCCAGAAATCCCGTTATCTCCCGCGCATCCTCGACGGCACCGACTGGTGGTGCCAGGGCTATTCCGAACCCGGCGCAGGCTCCGATCTCGCCTCGCTACGCACCCGCGCCGAGCGTCACGGTGACCACTATGTCGTGAACGGCCAGAAGACCTGGACGACGCTCGGCCAGCATGCCGACATGATCTTTTGCCTCGTGCGTACGGATCCGCGGGCGAAGAAGCAGGAAGGCATTTCCTTCTTGCTGATCGATATGAAGACGCCCGGCATCACTGTGCGGCCGATCATCACGCTGGATGAGGATCACGAGGTCAACGAGATTTTCTTCGATAACGTCGAGGTGCCGTTCGGCAATCTGGTTGGCGAGGAGAATCGCGGCTGGACCGTCGCCAAGTATTTGCTCGGACACGAACGCACTGGCATCGCGCAGGTCGGGCAGTCGAAGCGCGAACTGGCGTTTCTGAAGCGGCTCGCGTCGGATCGCACGAAGAACGGCAAGCCACTTCTGCTCGATCCACTGTTCGCCGCCAAAGTCGCCGCGCTCGAGATCGAATTGATGGCGCTCGAAGTGACGGTGCAGCGCGTGGTCGCGAGCGAGGGCGCGGGGAGGGGACCGGGACCGGAAGCGTCAATGCTCAAGATCAAGGGCACCCAAGTGCAACAGGCGCTCACCGAGCTGATGGTCGAAGCGATCGGCCCGCAGGCCGCGGCGTTCGATCCCCAGTTTCTCGAAGGCGAACGCGAGCACAGCGCAACCGGCGACGATGACGCCGCGCCCCTCGCCGCGTACTACTTTAACTTCCGCAAGACCTCGATCTATGGCGGCTCGAACGAGATTCAAAAGAACATCATCGCGCAGATGATGCTCGGACTGTGAGGAGCGGCGCATGAACTTCGATTTCACCGGCGAGCAACGCCAGTTCCGCGACGCGCTGCGCCGCTATCTCGACAAAGAATATGCTTTCGACACGCGCCAGAAGATCGTCGCATCCGATGCGGGCGTCGATGCCGGACACTGGCGCGCCTTCGCCGATCTCGGTTTGTTCGCGTTGCCGGCACCGCAAGCGCAGGGCGGGTTCGACGGCGGCGCGGTCGATATGCTCGTCGTCATGCAGGAACTGGGGCGGGCGCATGTCGTCGAGCCGTACTGGGCGACGGCGGTGGGCATCGAAGCCTTGCGGCTCGGCGCGATGAACGATCTGCTCGAGCGCGCGGCACGCGGCGAGCTTCGTCTCTCGGTCGCGTTCAATGAACCGCATGCGCGCTATGAGTTGTTCGACCTGCGCACGACCGCCCGCACGCATGACGGCGCTTATACGCTCGATGGCGTGAAGTCGATGGTTCAGCACGGCGCGCAAGCCGATTGCTGGATCGTGCCGGCGCGCATCGAGGGCGAAATCGAACTGTTTCTCGTCGAGCGGCAAGCGCGCGGTGCGCAGATTACCGAATACCGCACCATCGACGGCCAGCGCGCCGCGACGCTCACCTTCCGCGACACGCCAGCGACGCGTCTCGCAGGCCGGGGCGCGGTGACGCTCGAACGCAGCGCCGATTACGCGACCTTCCTGCTGTGCGCCGAAGCGCTCGGCGCGCTCGATGCGCTCAATCGCGCGGCCGTCGACTACACGAAAGAGCGTCAGCAGTTCGGCATGCCGATCGCGCGTTTTCAGGCGCTGCAGCATCGCATGGTCGATATGCTGATTCACACGGAGCAGGCGCGCTCCATCGTCTATCTCGCGGCCGCGCGACTGGCGAGCGACGATCCCGCCACCCGCGCGCAAGCCGTTTCGGCGGCGAAAACCCGCGTCGGACAGGCGGCGCGCTTCGTCGGCCAGCAAGCTGTGCAGTTGCACGGCGGCATGGGTGTGACCAACGAACTGCCGGCCGCGCATTGGTTCAAGCGCCTGTCGATCATCGAGACGACGCTCGGCGACGTCGATCATCATCTCGCACGCTTTGCGTCGCTGCCTTCATTTGCCGCATCGGATGCCTAAAACAACGGAGACTCGCATGACCTACGCCTACGAAGATTTCAACGTCGATGACGCGGTGCAATTGAGCGCCCACACCTTCACGCGCGAGGAAATCGTTGAATTTGCCGGACGGTACGTTGCGACGTGAGGTCGCATAGGTGATTGTTTCACCTGCTAGGGTCTGTTTGCATTCGATGAAATGTGTTTACATCTTGTCTTTTGCATGAGCGGGCCAAGGTGATT
>LFJI01000298.1 GCA_001235855.1 Candidatus Burkholderia brachyanthoides | reverse complement strand
ATGAAAAACACCCCAAAGGTTGGATCAGCGTCCAACTCTTGGGGTGCAGTTCACGCCGGGCGTTTTTTATCGTCCGCTGGCATTTTGCGTGATGCATGCAATCCGTGCGCTCGCAGAAGTGCATCTTGCATGCAAAACACAAACCAGCGAAACAATCACGTCAGCCTACAAGTAAAGCCCTGCAATGCCGCGCTATCTGCTGCTCCTCTTCCGTCGCCACCACGCGATGCCGCGCGCCTATAAACGCGAGTCCATCGAGCACTTGCGCGCGAATCGCCTCGCTGTGTTCGCCGATGCCGCCGCATACGCGCCGATGGTTTTGCGAATCGCCATGCAGAACACGTCGACGGTGAGCGTGGCCTCCGCATCGCCCTTGTCGCGGCGAGCGAGCAACGCGGGCATATCGTCATCGGACGACGACAGCGCCTTCAGCCCGCAATGCTTTTTGACGAGGGCCTCCAGCGCTCCCGCATCTAGCAACTCGTTGCGCAACATATGGATCAGCACGCCGGGGTCGAGATCGCCGCTGCGCGTGGCCATCGGGATGCCGCCGGTCGGTGTCATGCCCATCGACGTATGGACAGAACGGCCGTCCTTCAGCGCGCATAGACTCGCGCCGCTGCCCAGATGCGCGATCACCGTGCGAGGCGCAAGCTCGCTCCCGAGCGCATGCACGATCGATTCGTACGACAGGCCATGAAAGCCGCATCGGATCACGCCACGCTCCGCGTACTCGGCAGGCAAGGCAAAGCGCGTCGCGACTTCTGGCAAGGTGCGATGAAATGCCGTATCGGAAGCACGCGAAGTGCCGCTCGTCGGCGAAAATGCCGCGCGCCTCGTCGATCAGCGCCAGCGAGGCGGGCAGATGCAGGGGCGCGAACGGTGTCGCATCGTGCAAGGTCTGCTCGATCTCGGGCGTGATCTCGCAATGCTCGCGCAACCGTGGGCCGCCATGCACCACGCGATGTCCGACCGCCGCGAGCGGTTCATGCAAATGCTCGCGCAACACATCGGCCAGGCGTTGCAGCGCATCGTGCTGCGACTCCAGCAGATGTTCCTGCGTGATATCGATCGCGCCGTCGTCGGATCGAATCGACAAGACGCCGTTCTCGCGCCCGATGCCCTTCGCGCTGCCGAACAGCCACGCGTGCTCGTCGCCGTCACGGTTCATGAAGACCCCGAATTTCAGCGACGACGACCCGCTGTTCAACACCAGAATTCCTTGGGTCATGGGCTCACGCCTTCCAGATCCATTCACGGATTTCCTCGCGATCGATGCCTTCCTCATGCGCATAGCGCACCGCTTCGATCTGCTGGTTCTTGAGTGCATCCTTCGTATGCGCGGCGCTGTTGCGGATACGCGGCAGGCGATCGATCACGTCGATGGCAAGCGAATAGCGGTCCACGCCATTGATGATCGCGAGTTCGAAGGGCGTGTTGATGTTGCCGCGCTCGTGATAGCCATGCACGTGCATGTTCGCGTGATTCGTGCGGTTATAGGTGAGCTTGTGCACGAGCGATGCATACGAATGGAAGTTGAAAATAACCGGCTTGTCGCGCGTGAAAATGGAATCGAAGTCGCGATCGGAGAGTCCGTGCGGATGATCGGTATCGGGCATCAGACGGAACAGATCGACCACGTTGACGAAGCGAATCTTCAGGTCGCCGCAATGCGCCTTGAAAATCTCGACGGCGGCGAGCGCCTCCATTGTCGCGATATCGCCTGCGCTTGCGATCACCACGTCCGGCTCGTGTCCCTGATCGGTTGATGCCCAGTCCCATATGCCGATACCCTTCGCGCAATGCACGATCGCATCCTGCATACTCAGATATTGTAGATGCGGCTGCTTGTCCGCGACGATCACGTTCACGTAATCGTGCGTGCGCAAACAATGGTCGGCGACGCTCAGCAGACAGTTCGCATCGGGCGGCAGGTAGATGCGCACGACACCCGAACTCTTGTTGGTCACCACATCGAGAAAACCGGGGTCCTGATGCGTGAAGCCGTTGTGATCCTGACGCCACACGAGCGAGGTGATGAGCAGATTGATCGACGGCACCGGCTGACGCCAGTCGAGTTCGTTCTTGGCTTTTTCCAGCCACTTCGCGTGCTGGTTGAACATCGAATCGATCACATGCACGAAGGCTTCATAGGTCGCGAACAGACCGTGACGTCCCGTCAGCACATAGCCTTCGAGCGTATGTTCGAACAGCATTTCCATTACGCGTCCGTCGATGGACAACGCGCCGCCGTCCGCGTCTTCGGGCAAGCTTTCCGCGAGCCAGCGCCTGCCCGATGCTTCGTACACACCGTCGAGTTTGTTGCTCGCGGTTTCGTCGGGACCGAACAGGCGAAAGCGCGTCATGTCGCGGCGGATCACATCGCGCAGGAACGTCGCGAGCACGGCGGTCGGCGATTGATAAACGCTCGCCGCATGCTTGAATTCGAACGCATAGTCGCGAATATCCGGCAGATCGAGCGACTGACGCAGCACGCCGCCGTTCGCATACGGATTCGCGCTGATGCGTCGCGCGCCTTCGGGCGCGAGCACGCGCAGCTTTTCGATCAGCGTGCCGTTTTCGTCAAACAACTCTTCGGGCTTGTAGCTGCGCATCCATTGCTCGAGCACGGCTAGATTCTTGCGATTGGTCGCGGGGTCGGCGATCGGCACCTGATGCGAGCGCCAGAAGTTTTCGACCTTGTGGCCATCGACTTCTTTCGGGCCTGTCCAGCCTTTCAGCGAACGCAGCACGATCATCGGCCAGCGCGGACGTTCGACGTTTTCCGGGTTGGCGCGCGTTCGCCTGAATCGCGCGAATGTCCGCGATGCAACGCTCCAGCACCGCTGCCATACGCTGATGCATCGTTTCCGGCTCGTCGCCTTCGACGAAATGCGGCGCGTAGCCGTAGCCCTTCATCAACGCCTCGAGTTCGTCGTGCGGAATGCGCGCAAGGAGGGTCGGATTGGCGATCTTGTAGCCGTTCAGATGCAGGATCGGCAACACCGCGCCATCGGTCGCGGGATTGAGGAACTTGTTGGAATGCCATGACGTCGCGAGCGGGCCGGTTTTCGCTTCGCCGTCGCCCACGATCGTCGCGACGATCAGGTCGGGATTGTCGAACGCCGCGCCGAACGAATGCGACAGGCTGTAGCCGAGTTCGCCGCCTTCGTGGATAGAACCGGGCGTCTCCGGCGTGCAATGCGAACCGATGCCGCCCGGCGACGAGAATGCGCGGAACAGCTTCAGCATGCCGCGTTCGTCGGCGCTGCGGTCGGGATAGATCTCGGAGTAATGGCCTTCGAGATACGCATTGGAGAGCGTGGCGGGCGCGCCGTGGCCAGGACCGGAGACGAACAGCACGTCGAGATCGTCGCGCTTGATCGGCCGGTTCAGATGCACCCACACGAACGATTGTCCCGGGTCCGAGCCCCAGTGACCGAGCAGGCGCCGCTTGATGTGCTCGGCCTGCAGCGGCTCGCGCAAGAGCGGATTGGCGCGCAAGTAAATCATGCCGACCGAGAGGTAATTGCAGGCGCGCCATTAGGCGTGCATATCGGCGAGAAGCTCGCTCGTCAGCGGCGTGTCGCTGTGGGTTCTGCCTTGGACGTCGTCGTTCAATTGCTTCTCCTTACACAGTGATAATGGGTCGAGCGTCGTGCGTGCGGCGCCGACGGATACGAATGCGGCCTTGCATCGCGTCGAAATATCCATGATCGGAGGGCTTCGTAGCGCTTTGTTGGCAAGCGCCGAAATCGTGGGAAACGCCGGGAAAAGTTGCGCGGCCCGCATGCAAGCAAGGCAAGCAAGCGCGATGCCGCGGGCGCAGGTCTTAAAACGCACCGCCAAAATCATACTTGCGTGAAAGAGGCGCTGCATTGACGATGGTTAAGTCGCTTATTCGAAAGCGGAATTTTGCATGCGTAATGCAATCGCAGGGTGCGTTTGCCGAGTGTTCGCGCATGCCATGCTCCGTTTCCCGACCGCCCATAAAATAGCCGCATGACCCGCACATCCGTTCCCGCCGACGACCCGCACGGCTTTCATCCCGCCGTGGTCAACTGGTTTCGCACGCATTTCGCGGCGCCCACCGCCGCGCAGTCGCGTGCGTGGCCGCTGATCCACGCGCGCTGCTCGACGCTGCTTGCCGCATCCACCGGTTCGGGCAAAATGTTCACCGCCTTTCTCGCCGCTACATCCACTACTCCAGTGCGACACGTGTCGCCGTCAGCCGCGCGTCAAGCGACATGCAGTAGGCGCTAAAGCTCGTTTTTGTCTCTTGTCACGCTTCGCAAAGTACCGCGTTACCGTGACCTGCTGTACGGTCAGCAGAGTTGCCTACTTGGACAGGCGTGGCGGGTGACTGCCGGGTCTGGAGCGC
>LFJI01000297.1 GCA_001235855.1 Candidatus Burkholderia brachyanthoides | reverse complement strand
AGCCGGGCGGGGCTTGCACCCGCTAGAAAACGCCACCTTTTCACGGCGCACACCCATTGCGGCAAATCCGCGAATCGATGGCCGACAAGCCCGGTCAGAATCTCGTGCTTGATGAGCGCCGCCAGCACCGGCACCGTCAGATAAAACAGCGCGACGAAGAACAGCGTCCAGCCGACCGAGCGCCGCGCCGACGCCACCGAAGTCGTGGTGTTGTAGCGCGTGAGGATGTGCGGTAGGCTCGCGGTGCCGATCGACAGACACAGCAGGAGCGACAAGAAATTCAGTTGATGCGTGCGCGGAGTCTCGTCGCCCGACGAGCCGAGCGCGAACGCCTCGGTCATCGGCACGGGCGCGGCCACGCGTTCGGTCAGCGCATCGCGTTCGCGGGACCAGCGCGCGTGGGCATCGGCGGGATCGTGCGGGAACGCGACGAGTTCGCGCTCGCGTTGCATCGATCTCGCGCAGCGGCCCGTTGTGGCGGCGCAGGTCCGCGATCTCCGCGACCAAACGCGCGTGCTCGTCGTGGAACGACTGCGGCAACGCATCGATGCGCTGGCTGCATCCGCGCCGCCTGGCGTTCGTAGTCGACGCGCATGCGCTTCGTCGGGCGAGGCGGCAACCTCGCGTTCGAGCTTCTCCATGCGCTCCATCAAACGGCCGTAGTTCAGTTGCGGCAGCCAGCCGAGCCCTTCGCGATGCGCGATCATCGACACGGGAATCAGCATCGCTGCAATCAGGATGATGTACTACGCGACCTGCGTCCACGTCACCACGTGCATGCCGCCGAGAAACGAACACGCGAGAATGCCCCCTAGCCCGCAGAAGATGCCGATCGAAAACTCGATGCCGATGAAGCGCGATGCGATCAGTCCAATGCCCTGAATCTGCGCGAACAGATAAACGAACGAGCACAAAATCGCGGCGATGGCCGCGAGCCCGCGCACGTACGGCGCGAGCAGGAACGCGACGAGGCCGTCGTAGTCGCTTGCGTAGATCGACCCCGCAAGGCCGATGAACGATGCCGCCGACAACCAGTCCGCCGCCGTCGCCATGCCGTTGAACGCCGACGGCACGCGTCTGCCGGCGACGTAGTACTCGACGAGATCGGAGGTGCGCGACAAAAGCTCAATTATCGCATACACCGCGATCGGCACGAACAGAAACACGTAACCGATCCACATGCCCGGCCCGGTCGCGTGCTCGATGCGCTCCATCAGGAAGATGAACAGCGGAAAGCCGAGCGTATAAAGCGCGTACGAGAGAATGAGCCGGATTCGTGAGCTTCATGCCGCGTCGCGCGCGTCTGGCGTCTGAGCGGGCGGCACGCAGAAGACGCGCATCGGCGATCTGCCTCAGCACGATATACACGACGATCAACGCGACATAAACGGGGATCGTGCCCTGCGCGCCAAAGTAGAACGGCAGCGGAAAGCCCGCGACGCGCACGGGCTCTAGCCGTTGCGCGAAGAACGGGGTACGCCGAAAGGACACGACGAAACCGATCGTCAGCAGCACGGCGATCAGCGCGACGTTGAAGCGCCAGTAGCGGCGATGCGCGCGCCATCGCCGCCGAGACGAGCGGTGGCGCGGGAAGAATCGTGTTGGCGGAATCGGACATGCGGTTTTTTAACAAAACTGCACGACGTAGGCAATATGGATCGACCGCCGCTCTTTATCGAGATAGCGAGCGGCGGTCGTGACAGGCTTAGCACGCTTCGCCGAGCTGATCGAGGATGGCGGGATTCTCTAGCGTGGACACATCCTGCGTGATCTCTTCGCCCCTGGCGAGCGAGCGCAGCAGGCGGCGCATGATCTTGCCCGAACGCGTCTTCGGCAGGTTCTCGCCGAAGCGAATGTCCTTGGGCTTGGTGATCGGACCGATTTCCTTGCCGACCCAGTTGCGCAGTTCCGTTGCGATCTGCCTGGCTTCGTCGCCCTCCGGACGCGCGCGCTTGAGCACGACAAACGCGACCACAGCTTCACCCGTGATGTCGTCCGGACGGCCGACGACGGCGGCTTCCGCGACCATCGAATTCGCCACCAGCGCCGATTCGATTTCCATCGTGCCGAGCCGGTGACCGGACACGTTCAGCACGTCGTCGATCCGGCCCATGATCGTGAAGTAGCCGGTGTCCTTGTCGCGCACCGCGCCGTCGCCGGCGAGGTACAGCTTGCCGCCGATTTCCTCGGGGAAGTAGCTGGTCTGATAGCGCATCGGATCGCCCCACACGTTGCGCAGCATCGACGGCCAGGGACGCTTGACGACCAGAATGCCGCCCTGCCCGTTCGGCACGTCCTGACCGGTTTCATCGACGATGGCGGCCATGATGCCCGGCAGCGGCAGCGTGCACGAACCCGGCACGAGCGGCGTCGCGCCCGGCAGCGGCGTGATCATATGGCCGCCGGTTTCCGTCTGCCACCACGTATCGACGATCGGGCACTTCCCGCTGCCGACGTTCTCGTGATACCACATCCACGCTTCGGGATTGATCGGCTCGCCGACCGTACCGAGGATGCGCAGCGTGGACAGGTCGTAGCTCTTCGGATGCACCTTCGCATCCGCTTCCGATGCCTTGATCAGCGATCGGATCGCCGTCGGCGCGGTGTAGAACACCGTGACCTTGTGGCGCTGGATCATCTCCCAGAAGAGGCCCGCGTTCGGATAGGTCGGCACACCTTCGAACATGACCTGCGTGGCGCCGATGGCGAGCGGCCCGTACGCGATATAGCTATGCCCCGTGATCCAGCCGATATCCGCCGTGCACCAGAAGATGTCGCCCGGCTTCATGTCGAAGGCCCACTTCATGGTCTGCGCGGCCCACAGCAAAATGCCCGCCGTGCTGTGCTGCACGCCCTTCGGCTTGCCGGTCGAACCCGACGTGTAGAGGATGAAAAGCGGATGCTCCGCGCCGACCCATTCCGGTTCGCAGGTGGGCGATTTGCCCGCGACGATCTCCTGCATCCACTCGTCGCGGCCTTCGGTCCACGCGACTTTGCCGCCTGTGCGCTTGTAAACGATAACGTTCTTCACGTTTTCGCAGCCGCCGGCCGCGAACGCTTCGTCGGCGATGCTCTTCAGCGGCAGCGCCTTGCCACCGCGCATCTGCTCGTCGGCGGTGATCAGCGCGATCGCGCCGACATCGACCAAACGCTCGTTGAGCGACTTCGACGAGAAGCCGCCGAACACGACCGAATGCGTGGCGCCGATCCGCACGCACGCCTGCATGGCGACCACGCCTTCGACCGACATCGGCATGTAGATGACGACGCGATCGCCCTTCTTCACGCCGCGCTTTTTGAGCGCATTGGCGAGGCGCGACACGCGCTCGAGCAGGTTCTGATACGTGACATTGGTGACGGTGCCGTCGTCGGATTCGAAGATGATCGCGTTGTCGTTGCCGCGGCCCGCTTCCACGTGACGGTCGAGGCAGTTGTACGACGCGTTCAGCTCGCCGTCCTCGAACCACGTATAAAACGGCACCTTCGATTCGTCGAGCACCTTGGTGAAGGGCTTGCGCCAGGTGAGCGTCTCGCGCGCGAGACCGGCCCAGAAGCCTTCGTAATCTTTTTCGGCTTGCTGGGCGAGTGCCTTGTACGCGTCCATGCCGGAAATGGTCGCGCCCGCCATGGCTTTTTCCGACGGCGGGAACACGCGTTTTTCGTGAAGAACTGATTCGATCGCAGACATCGACAACCTCTCTATGGTGATACCAAATCCGGCGGCGCGCTCGCCGCCTGAGAGGGGCGGGCGCGCCGCATGTTATGAGATTCCAGGGCGAAAAGCGGCGAGAGGCGTTCCCGGCCGAACCGAACCTTGTCTTCGTTATACCGCCGTGGCTGGCGCGCGCGACGCCCGCCTCGGTCGGATGAGCCTGACTGTGCCTATATGGAACAGGCGGTGCCACAGCAAACTGTTCACGCTGTTCATCGCGCGGCGGCGTTGACACATGGGTTTCAACGCATGGGAGTCAAGATAAGCCGGTCACCTTACCCGCTTCTTACGCACGGCGCGACACAAGGGTACGGGATATACACCGAGTCGGCGCGGCTTCTACAATGCGTCCCCACAATCCTAACTGAACTTCCACCCGCGCGGTAACCAGCTTGAGTCGCTACGCCCTTCTTCTCATCGCGGCCATACTGCTCGTCGGAAGCAGCGTCGGCATCGGCAAGTCCATCGTCGCTTCCGTGCCCGTGCCGCTGTTCCGTCTATCGAAGATGAAGCGCGTCGCGCGCGGCGAGTGGATCAACCTGTTTCTGCAAGCGTTCTTCGGCACCTTCGGCTTCACGTTGCTGATGCTCAACGGCGTGGCGCACACTAGTCTAGTCGATTGTGTCATTGAATTAGCACTCCATCTGTGTTCAGATGCAGGTCATGGGAAAAA
>LFJI01000296.1 GCA_001235855.1 Candidatus Burkholderia brachyanthoides | reverse complement strand
ATGTGTTACCCCTGTCCTGACACACCTGTTACCCATGTCTCCGGTCTGTACAGGTTCGCGTTTCGACTTTATATGCTTGGGGCACCTGCTGATTTTCGTATCGAACGAGGAGTTTCCATGCTGTCAGTCGAATCTGTCATTCCCGGCATCGCGGCGATCGCGCCGGATTTCGTCGATGTGCGCCGGCGCATCCACGCGCATCCCGAGCTCGCTTTCGAAGAAGCGGTCACGAGCGGTCTGGTCGCCGGCTTGCTGGCGGAGTGGGGCTATGAAGTGCATCGCAGGCTCGGCAAAACAGGCGTGGTCGGCATGCTGAAGCAGGGCGACGGCGCCAAAAGCGCATCGCGCTGCGCGCGGATATGGACGCGCTGCCGATTCAGGAGACGACTGGCCTGCCGTACGCGCGCACGACGCCGCGCACCATGCACGCCTGCGGTCACGACGGCCATACCGTGATGCTGCTGTGCGTCGCGCGTTATCTCGCTGACAGCCGCCAGTTCTCGGGCACGCTGATCGTGATTTTCCAAGCCGGCCGAGGAAGGCGAGGCGGGCGCCCGCGCGATGATCGAAGACGGCCTCTTCGAGCAGTTTCCCTGCGACGCCGTGTTCGGCCTGCACAACATGCCGGGCTTGCCGGCGGGCGATATGTACTTCACGCCGGGCCCGGGCATGGCGTCGTCGGACCGCGTGAACATCACGGTGCGTGGTGTCGGCGGCCACGGCGCGATGCCGTACCACGCCCTCGATCCGATGCCCGCCGTCGCATCGATCATGCTCGGGCTGAACAGCATCGTCGCGCGCGAGATCGACGCGCAGAAGGCCGCCGTCGTGACCGTCGGCAGCGTGCAGGCGGGCGAGGCGTGCAAGGTGATCCCCGAATCCGCGCTGATGAAACTCTCGGTGCGCGCGCTCGACGGCGCGGCCCGCATGCAATTGAAGGAGCGCATACCGCACTCGCAAACGCGCAGGCGCTCGCCTATGACTGCACGGCGGAGATCGACTACGAACTCGGCTATCCCGTGCTCGTAAATCATGCAGAGCCGACGGCGTTCTGCACCGAAGTCGCCACCAAAATGCTCGGCGCGCAACGCGTCGTTCCGAACGCCGCACCGCTCATGGGCAGCGAGGACTTTGCGTTCATGCTCGAAGCGTGCCCTGGCAGCTATGCGTGGATCGGCAACGGTGTCGGCTCGAAGGGCGGTTGCATGGTCCATAACCCGGGCTACGACTTCAACGACGACATCCTCTCCATCGGCGCGAGCTACCGGGTGCGCCTCGCGGAAGCGTGGCTGGCGGATTGACCACGCATCGAGCGGAACATGAACACATCCACTTTGGCGGGCGGTGGCGCGTCCCTGGCCGCGCACACGGGTCGCCCGCGTGCACGTGGCTGATCGCCGCTGCGGCAATCGGCAACGCGCTCGAGTTCTACGACTTCACCGTCTACGCGTTCTTCGTGCTCACCATCGCAAGCTGTTTTTTCCCGGTGAACGATGCCGTTGGGCAGTTGCTGCTGGCGGTAGCGAGCTTCGGAGTCGGCTTCTTCACGCGGCCAGTCGGCGGCTTGCTGATCGGTATGTATGCGGCGGACCGCGCCGGGCGCAAGCGGACCATGCTGCTCGTGGCTCGGGCTGATGGCGTTCGGCACCGCGATGATCGCCGTCGCGCCGACTTATGCGCAGGCGGGCATCGCCGCTCCGGTCATCCTCGTGCTCGCGCGGCTGATTCAGGGCTTCTCGGCAGGCGGCGAAGTGGGCGCGTCCACCACAGGCGCCCGCCAACCGGCGCGGCTTCTATGCGTCGTGGCAGTTCGCGAGTCAGGGCCTGTCCTGTCCGCGCTTACGGGCGCTTTGACAGGCGGGCGTCGCGCTGACCGCGACGCTCACACCTCCGCGCAACGGAAAACTGGGGCTGGCGCGTGCCGGTCGGCTGTTGGCTGCGCCGCACGATGGAGGAAGCGCCTCGATCGGCCGCCAGCGCCGATGCCGAGCCTCGAACGAAAGCGCCGAAGATCCCGCTTTTGACCGTGCTGTGCGACCACCTGCGTTCGGTGCTGACTGACGGGACTCGGCCTCACCATCGGCGGCACGTCGGCGCACTTCATCATCGTGTTCTATCTGTCGATCTATGGCGTGAAGACGCTCGGCCTTCCGAACTGGACGTCGATGCTCTCCAGCTGGCGATCCTGTTCTTCGTCGCGCCGATCGGCGGGTATCTGCCGGACCGCATCAGACGCAACCGGCTCGCGCAGACCACCAGTATCGCGCTGCTGCTCGCCATCTATCCGGCCTTCGTGTTGCTCAACCAGTCACCGACCACGGGCACACTGCTCGGCGTGGTCACCGCGTTGTCCGTCGTGCATGCGGCGATCAACGTCGGACCGGTCGGCGCGATGCTCGGCGAACTCTTTCCGCGCAGCGCGCGCGACCGGTGCGGCAATCGTTTATAGCCTGGGCGTGGCAATCTTCGGCGGCTTCGCGCAGTTCTTCGTGACCTCGCTGATCGTTATGACGAAGAGCGTGATAGCGCCTGCGTGGTATGTGATCGGCTGCGGAGCGTTGAGCGTGATCGCGGTGGCGTTCATGTACGAGCGCTCGCAGGACATGCTCGATTAACGTTCACTTCGACGCTTGAGCAGATGACGAGCGGCGCGTGAAGAGCTGCTTGATCACCTTCGCGCCTCACTGATTCCCCTCCGCCTCTTCCGCCAGTTCGAAGCCGAACGATTCATACAGATGACGCGCCGCGTAGAGACTCTTGAAGATCCAGAGATAAGTCTCCGTCGTAATGCGCATCGACGAAGGGCATCGCGCGCGCCATCAACGCGCGGCCCACACCCGCGCTGCGCAATGCATCGCCGATGATGAACCAGCGCAGATGCGCGACGCGCTTCTTCCTGTCGCCTTCGATGGCGAGCGAGCCCTGCGTGCGCTCGCCTTCCATCATCAGCCATAACGCCTTGCCGGACGCCGACAAAGTTTTCGCGAACGCGGCGAGTTCGCTTGCCACCTTGCGCTCGAAGTACACGCCGAAGCCCGCATGCTTCGCATAGAAGCGCGCGTGCAGATTCGCGACATCGCCGATACAGCCGGGCCGGTAGCCTTCCACGATCAACGCACTTTCGGTGTGCGACGTGCGCGTGACCGTGCGCGAGCACGTCCGCATAGAGCGTGAGCGAGGGCACCAGCGCCTGCTGATCTTTCGGCACGAGCCGCCGCAACGCATCCGACACCTGATCGGTCGCGCGAACTTGTCGATCTTTCTGCGCAGCTTCTGTCCCGCCGCGGTAAGCGTCAGTTCGGCGGAGCGCGCATCGTCGCTTGATGTCCTGCGCGACACATAGCCGGCCGCTTCGAGCCGCGCGATCTGCCTGCTCGCATTGGATTTGTCGAACCGCAGGATGTTAGCGAGATCGCGCGCCTGCATGCCGGGCGGCCCCGATCTCGATGATCGCGTGAACTGCCGACGGCGCGAACTCGCTATCGGCGAGCGTATTGCGCATCAAGTCGATCTCGCGCGCGAGCCGGCGCGAGAGCTCGCGCAGTTCGAGGATGGTTTTGTTGCGCGATTCGAGCGGTGTATCGATGAAGTCCATGGCACGCTCCAATGGTTGCGGGGCGCAACCGTACCGCTTCAATTGTTGCGGAATGCAACTTTCTCAAGCATCGCAGAGTATTCCCGAAAACGCTCACCTTTGGGGCGGGGATGCGCCGTCGCCATAGGCGTTCATCGAAGAAAAAGCCCTTGTTTCAAGGTTCGATTCGAGGAGCGCATATCAGAAGAGCGTGCCTCCCGAAACCTCTCACCTTTGGCCGCGCATCAAGAAAAAGACCCGGCGCGAGGCCGGGTCGAAGGTGATCGGGCGAGTTCGAGGTCACGCCCGATCGCGTGGCACTCTGCAATAAGACACCGCGTGGCCGCACGCATGCGCGACGCTGCGGCGCGATTGCGCCGGATGCAATTCGACGTGTAGCTGCACGAGCCAGTCGCGCGACGAAGGATGCGCAATGACGAGCCGTTGCGCGCCATTCGCGCGGGTGCGATAAGACGCGACAGGCGCGCCGCATCGAACGCGAGTTTGCGAACCGCCGCACCGCGAGCAAAACGAGCGCGGCGCTGGCGAGAATGGCGGGCGCACGACCAGCGATTCGAGTGCATTCGGATGTGCCCAGAGCATCCGCAGATGGCGAGCCATGCCGCATCCGAAGCGGCGGCACAGCACGATCAATACCGCGTTGGCGCGCAGTGAAACCTGGGTGAACGCTTGCATCGGTTTCTCCGAAGCGGCGCGGACGCATTGCCACAAGCTTGACGTATAGTGCGGCGTTGAACCTTATGCAATGCTTAAGCGCGACGATGCGTACCACGTGGCAAACGAAAAGCCCCGCGCTCGTGCGCGCAAAGCTTAGCTGACGCTTAAAGGCCAGTTCAAAAAGGTCGCTCAGCTTGGCTGAAGATGTTCCAGCAG
>LFJI01000295.1 GCA_001235855.1 Candidatus Burkholderia brachyanthoides | reverse complement strand
CTTACCCGACAAGGAATTTCGCTACCTTAGGACCGTTATAGTTACGGCCGCCGTTTACCGGGACTTCAATCAAGAGCTTGAACCCCATCATTTAATCTTCCGGCACCGGGCAGGCGTCACACCCTATACGTCCACTTTCGTGTTTGCAGAGTGCTGTGTTTTTATTAAACAGTCGCAGCCACCAGTCTATTGCAACCTCTTCACCCTTCTGGCGCAGGCCAGTCAAGCTACAGAGGCGTACCTTATCCCGAAGTTACGGTACCAATTTGCCGAGTTCCTTCTCCCGAGTTCTCTCAAGCGCCTTAGAATACTCATCTCGCCCACCTGTGTCGGTTTGCGGTACGGTCTTGTTAGACTGAAGCTTAGAGGCTTTTCTTGGAACCACTTCCAATTGCTTCGTGACCGAAGTCACTCGCGCCACACCCTTGAATTGCGCGCCTGGATTTGCCTAAGCGCCTTCTCCAATGCAGCGACCGGGACGTCCAACACCC
The DNA here is from genome assembly GCA_001235855.1 of Candidatus Burkholderia brachyanthoides. Lineage (GTDB taxonomy): Bacteria > Pseudomonadota > Gammaproteobacteria > Burkholderiales > Burkholderiaceae > Caballeronia > Caballeronia brachyanthoides. The sequence goes on along the minus strand of LFJI01000295.1, from coordinate 3,993 downwards.
GGACAACCTTCCGCGATCCGTCCCCCCATCGCATCTAACAATGGTGCAGGAATATTGACCTGCTTCCCATCAGCTACGCATTTCTGCCTCGCCTTAGGGGCCGACTCACCCTACGCCGATGAACGTTGCGTAGGAAACCTTGGGCTTACGGCGAGGGAGCTTTTCACCCCCTTTATCGCTACTCATGTCAGCATTCGCACTTCCGATACCTCCAGCATGCCTTTCGACACACCTTCGCAGGCTTACGGAACGCTCTCCTACCACACACACTTGCGTGTGCATCCGCAGCTTCGGTGACTGGCTTGAGCCCCGTTACATCTTCCGCGCAGGACGACTCGATCAGTGAGCTATTACGCTTTCTTTAAAGGGTGGCTGCTTCTAAGCCAACCTCCTGACTGTTTTAGCCTTCCCACTTCGTTTCCCACTTAGCCAATCTTGGGGACCTTAGCTGGCGGTCTGGGTTGTTTCCCTCTTGACACCGGACGTTAGCACCCGATGTCTGTCTCCCGTGATTACACTCTTCGGTATTCGGAGTTTGCTATGGCCTAGTAATCCGCAATGGACCCCACAACCATGACAGTGCTCTACCCCCGAAGGTGAGACACGAGGCACTACCTAAATAGTTTTCGGAGAGAACCAGCTATTTCCAAGTTTGTTTAGCCTTTCACCCCTATCCACAGCTCATCCCCTAACTTTTCAACGTTAGTGGGTTCGGTCCTCCAGTACGTGTTACCGCACCTTCAACCTGGCCATGGATAGATCACTTGGTTTCGGGTCTACGCCCAGCAACTGATCGCCCTATTCGGACTCGCTTTCGCTACGCCTGCCTTAATCAGTTAAGCTCGCTACTGAACGTAAGTCGCTGACCCATTATACAAAAGGTACGCCGTCACCCCTTACGAGGCTCCGACTGTTTGTATGCATGCGGTTTCAGGATCTATTTCACTCCCCTCCCGGGGTTCTTTTCGCCTTTCCCTCACGGTACTGGTTCACTATCGGTCGATCACGAGTATTTAGCCTTGGAGGAGGGTCCCCCCATCTTCAGACAGGATTTCACGTGTCCCGCCCTACTTGTCGTACACCTAGTTCTTCCCTACTGTTTTCGCTTACAGGGCTATCACCTGCTATGGCCGCACTTTCCAGAGCGTTCAGCTAACAATAAGAATAAAGAGTACAGGCTCATCCCATTTCGCTCGCCACTACTTTGGGAATCTCGGTTGATTTCTTTTCCTGCGGTTACTTAGATGTTTCAGTTCACCGCGTTCGCTCCACATGACCTATGTATTCAGTCAAGGGTACTCCATACGGAGTGGGTTTCCCCATTCGGATATCGATGGATCAAAGCTTGTTTGCCAGCTCCCCATCGCTTTTCGCAGACTACCGCGTCCTTCATCGCCTGTGATCGCCAAGGCATCCACCACATGCACTTGTTTGCTTGACCCTATAACGAGTGCGTCTTAACTCACACGCTACAGGCTGAGTACTCGCGTTGTGCCACATTCCAAGTCATCTTAAAGATCACTTTTCATACTTGATACAATCACTACCCTGAATCGTTAATCACGCCCATCTCTAAGCGCTTTCGCGATTCTCTTTACTACTTCTCCCAGATTGTTAAAGAACGTTTAGCCGATAAGCTCACTTCAATACTTACGACATCAACTGGCATTCAATCGCCAATGCAAAAAATTCAGTTACCTGAACGCTGTGCATTGAGAATTGGTGGAGGATGACGGGATCGAACCGACGACCCCCTGCTTGCAAAGCAGGTGCTCTCCCAGCTGAGCTAATCCCCCAAGTCTCTTGAGTCTGTTCAGCCATCTGAACGACTCATCTTGACCGTGGTGGGTCTGGTTGGATTCGAACCGACGACCCCCGCCTTATCAAGACGGTGCTCTAACCGACTGAGCTACAGACCCAAAGCCTGTTCTAAACAACAGCCGATAAGCGTGAGCGCTTAATACTTTATGTGCGAAGCTCGGGAAAGGAGGTGATCCAGCCGCACCTTCCGATACGGCTACCTTGTTACGACTTCACCCCAGTCACGAATCCTACCGTGGTGACCGTCCTCCTTGCGGTTAGACTAGCCACTTCTGGTAAAACCCACTCCCATGGTGTGACGGGCGGTGTGTACAAGACCCGGGAACGTATTCACCGCGGCATGCTGATCCGCGATTACTAGCGATTCCAGCTTCACGCAGTCGAGTTGCAGACTACGATCCGGACTACGATCGGTTTTCTGGGATTGGCTTCACCTCGCGGCTTGGCAACCCTCTGTTCCGACCATTGTATGACGTGTGAAGCCCTACCCATAAGGGCCATGAGGACTTGACGTCATCCCCACCTTCCTCCGGCTTGTCACCGGCAGTCTCCTTAGAGTGCTCTTGCGTAGCAACTAAGAACAAGGGTTGCGCTCGTTGCGGGACTTAACCCAACATCTCACGACACGAGCTGACGACAGCCATGCAGCACCTGTGCGCCGGTTCTCTTTCGAGCACCCCCACCTCTCAGCAGGGTTCCGACCATGTCAAGGGTAGGTAAGGTTTTTCGCGTTGCATCAAATTAATCCACATCATCCACCGCTTGTGCGGGTCCCCGTCAATTCCTTTGAGTTTTAATCTTGCGACCGTACTCCCCAGGCGGTCAACTTCACGCGTTAGCTACGTTACTAAGGAAATGAATCCCCAACAACTAGTTGACATCGTTTAGGGCGTGGACTACCAGGGTATCTAATCCTGTTTGCTCCCCACGCTTTCGTGCATGAGCGTCAGTGTTGGCCCAGGGGGCTGCCTTCGCCATCGGTATTCCTCCACATCTCTACGCATTTCACTGCTACACGTGAAATTCTACCCCCCTCTGCCACACTCAAAGCCTGCCAGTCACCAATGCAGTTCCCAGGTTAAGCCCGGGGATTTCACATCGATCTTAACAAACCGCCTGCGCACGCTTTACGCCCAGTAATTCCGATTAACGCTCGCACCCTACGTATTACCGCGGCTGCTGGCACGTAGTTAGCCGGTGCTTATTCTTCCGGTACCGTCATCCCTCACGGATATTAGCCACGAGGTTTTCTTTCCGGACAAAAGTGCTTTACAACCCGAAGGCCTTCTTCACACACGCGGCATTGCTGGATCAGGGTTGCCCCCATTGTCCAAAATTCCCCACTGCTGCCTCCCGTAGGAGTCTGGGCCGCGTCTCAGTCCCAGTGTGGCTGGTCGTCCTCTCAGACCAGCTACAGATCGTCGCCTTGGTAGGCCTTTACCCCACCAACTAGCTAATCTGCCATCGGCCGCTCCTATAGCGCCAGGTCCGAAAATCCCCCGCTTTCTCCCTCAGGTCGTATGCGGTATTAATCCGGCTTTCGCCGGGCTATCCCCCACTACAGGACACGTTCCGATGTATTACTCACCCGTTCGCCACTCGCCACCAGGGTTGCCCCCGTGCTGCCGTTCGACTTGCATGTGTAAGGCATGCCGCCAGCGTTCAATCTGAGCCAGGATCAAACTCTTCAGATCAATACCTGTTACTGTTTTCGGTTTATCTCTAAACCGGTCGCTCACTCAACGTACTGACGATGATTAATCCATCCGTAGACGGATAAACCTTCCTCTTAATACTTCGTGCGAGACTCTTGATACTTTTTGCTTGACCGATTCCGAAGAACCGGCCGCACTCAGCATCAAGCGCCCACACTTATCGGCTGTTAGTTTTTAAAGAGCACATCGCAAGCCGGCCAACCCTCACTTCCATCTTGCGTTGCTGCATCAGCAGCAAACTGATAAAATTATGAACAACATTTCGGAGAGTGTCAACAGGTTTTTGAAACTTTCTGCGCCTGTTTGCTGCGTCGATTCTGATCTCGAACTCATCAAATCTGATCCAACGCTTCCCGCCAAAACCGCCCTTTCCGCTTCCTTCGCGTTCATCGAATCGCGAAAGAATGAAATTCTAGTGACTCGCCAAGCAGGATGCAAGAGGCTGAGCGAGAAAATT
>LFJI01000294.1 GCA_001235855.1 Candidatus Burkholderia brachyanthoides | reverse complement strand
TGGGCTTGAGCCCTATGAGGCGAAAGTCTCACGTACGGTTCCTTAGGGGGCGATGGTACCGTAATGTGCTGTTGCTAGCCGGCGCGAGACGATAGTCGGCGCGCGTCCGTAAGCGCTTCAATGCGAACAGTCCGTACGCCAGCCTTCCGCCTCGAATCGATTCGAGAGTCGTCGGTGGAGACCGGTTGAAGCATGAGTCGGCGGCAAGCAGTCGTCGGCTATGCCGAGCGCCTTATGGTACGCAGCGTAGTACGCGCGTGAAGCACCGGAGCGCCACTCGCATTCGCTATCGCCCGCCGCCAGTTGCTGCGCGAGGCCAATCAGATCAGAAGCGTCGATACTCATGGGGCCAACTCGATGAATTTGCCCGCCGGAACGTATGAGGTAAGCGGGCGGCAGCCAAAGGTGATTAACTCGGGAAACGCGTCATCGAATTTCTCAGTCAACGCTTCTGCAACCGAGAAGCTCAGATTGGCGCATTGACTGGCCGATTGATCGACATACAAGTCATACCCCAGCGTGTGATCCGGATGGTAATCCGGTGCGGTATATCGAATCGAGCAGCCTTCCGATTCGATCGCCGATACCGCTGTTTCCATCAGCGCCACGCACATCTCGACGCTCACGTGGCTCGCCCGGAACGACGCCGACACGTCATCGAGTTGCGCCACCAGAGCACCTTGTCCCTCACAGGGCCTTTGCTGCCCGACATCTCGCAACAGTTCCGCCGCTTCTTCCACATGCAGCGCCGCATACAGTACGTTCACGGCATTGACGGCTTGCTGCATGTCGCCGTCGCTCAGGGCGGCGAGGCGGCGTGCGTAGTTCACCGCGAGTCGTGGCAGTCCGAGATTGATCAACAGCGCGCGGCATTGCTCGCAATGACGACATCATGCTTCGGCAGCGCATAGGCGGCATCAACGGCGTGGACGCAACCGTCGCGGTCGCTACGCAGAAAGGCAGTGAAGGCCAGTACGAGCCAGCACACTTCCGGTTGCTCACCGTTTTGGTTGAGAAGCGTAAGCGCCTCTCGCTCGATTCGCCTGACGACAAATTCGTTGCGGCGCGCCGTGATGGTCATGTCGATCAACGCGCGCAGCCAGTCCAGTGACGTGGGTTTCGGCAGATTCAAAGTTGCGTGCTCCGAACGTTTGCTTGCAGGTGTTTTGCATACTAACGTTCGCCACAAAGTGAGCGTCAATCCCCTTTTGCGCGAAATTTTGTGTGTCGTTGCCGATGGGCAAAAGACGCCGCAAAAAGCAGCATTTTTCGCACATCACCGAGATACAAAGTCGAGCCGCCGCCCTTCATCTTGACTCTGCTTCGCAAGCTCGATGATCGTCATCGTATCGACGGCATCCTGCGGTGTGACCGGGAACGGTTTGTCGTCCTGAATCGACGCCGCCAGTGCGCGATAAAACTCCACGTACGCGCCATCCTTCGTGGCGAACTCATGACGCAAATCGTGATCGCCATCGACTTCGCGCAATAGGCCCGGCGGGTTCTTGGCGAACTCCGGATTGCCGGGCCGCATGCCCGAACGAAGCTGGTCTTCCTGCGTATCGAGCCCGCTCTTCACGTAGCTGCCGCGCGTACCGTGAATCGCAAAACGCGGCGGCTCCAGCGCCGCGAGCGCGCTCGCGTGCAGGATCACTTCCTTGTTTTCGTAGCCGAGCACGATATGCACGAAATCCGGCGCATGCGCATGATCGCGATGCGCCTTCACGAACGCCGTCACCGTCTGCGGCGCGCCGAATAGCATCAGCGCCTGATCGATCAGATGCGGTCTGAGATCGAACAGCAGACCGCCGCCGCGTTCCGCTTCCTCGCGCCAGCGCACCGGCACCTTCGGGCGGAAACGATCGAAATGCGATTCGTAATGCGTGATGCGTCCAAGCCGCCCGCTCTCGATCAGCGCGCGCACCGTCATGAAATCGCCGTCCCAGCGGCAATTGTGGAACGGCGCGAACAGCAGACCCTTTTGCTGCGCTAGATCGAAGTGCGTGTCGTTCGGCGTCGCGATGACGATACATCCGACATCATCCAGTGCGTCGAAGTCCGCGGCGATTTTCGCATCGGGATAATCGGCCTGCGCGCGCTCGCGCCTAACTCGTCGCGATGGCCGCGACCTGCGCGCGGCCGCAATGCTCGATGACGGGAGCGTGAAACATCGCGTCGGCGAGGCCGTAGCCCATTACGCCGACTTTCAATGCTGTGTCCATGCGGGCATCCTGTCGTGGAATCGGTCCGATATTGTGGCATGCCGCTTTTGCTGGCGATGCGAACAAGGGCCAAAACCGCGCGAATTCTATCATGTTAACATTGTGCACTCGATTCATGCAGTCCGCCCGCGACGGCCGCGCGCCGCTCGCCGCTCGCTTCAAAGCCCAACTCGTCCAACACGCCCAGAACGATGTCCGCAGGTTTGAACGCCGCGCAAAGCGAAGCCGTGCGCTATATGGGTGGCCCCTGTCTCGTGCTCGCCGGCGCAGGCAGCGGCAAGACGCGCGTGATCACGCAGAAGATCGCGCATCTGATCGAAGGAAAGGGATTCGAGCCGAAGCACATCGCCGCGCTCACCTTCACCAACAAAGCCGCGCTCGAAATGCGCGAGCGCACCGGGAAGCTTCTCGAAGGCAAGACGCTCACGACACCTGGCAAGGAAGGCCGCAAGATTCCCGTCAATCAGTTGACGATCTGCACCTTCCACTCGCTCGGTGTGCGGATCATGCGGCAGGAAGCCGAGCACGTCGGGCTGAAGCCGCAATTTTCCATCATGGATTCCGACGATTGCTTTGGCATAGTGCAGGAGCAGCTCGGCACCACGGACAAGGGTTTGATCCGCAAGATTCAGTCGATCATCTCATCTTGCTGTGGAAGAACGCGATGGTGTCGCCGGATCAAGCGGCCGTGATCGTGAGCGACGAGAACGAGCATCAGGCGGCGATCGTCTATCGCAGCTATGCGGCGACGCTGCACGCGTATCAGGCGCTCGATTTCGACGATCTGATCCTACGACGGCCCGCGCGCTGCGTTCACAGCCGTCGGCGACGACGATCAGGCCATCTACGGCTGGCGGGGCGCGACTATCGAGAACCTCGCGCAGCTCGGCAAGGATTTCCCGAGGCTGCACGTGATCAAGCTGGAGCAGAACTACCGCTCGACGGTGCGGATTCTGACGGCAGCGAACAATATGATCGCCAACAACCCGAAACTGTTCGAGAAGAAGCTGTGGTCCGAGCACGGCATGGGCGACACCATCACCGTGACCGGCTGCAACGACGAAGAGCACGAGGCCGAATCCGTCGTGTTCCGGCTGTCGGCGCACAAGTTCGAGCGGCGCACGCAGTTTCGCGATTACGCGATTCTCTATCGCGGCAATTTTCAAGCGCGCATCTTCGAACAGGTGCTGCGGCGTGAGCGCATTCCGTATGTGCTGTCGGGCGGGCAGTCGTTCTTCGATCGCGCGGAAATCAAGGATCTGTGCGTGTATCTGCGGCTCATCGCCAATCCCGACGACGACCCCGCGTTCATCCGCGCGATCACGACGCCCCGGCGCGGCGTCGGCAATACGACGCTCGAAGCGCTCGGCGCCTTCGCGGGTGCGGCGAAGGTGTCGCTGTTCGAGGCGGTGTTCATGGGCGGCATCAAGGCGCGCCTGTCGGGGCGTCAGGTCGAGCCGCTGCGCACCTTCTGCGAGTGGATTCGGCGTCTGTCGGACCGCGCGGCACGCGATCCCGCCTCCACCGTGCTCGACGACATGATGGAAGCCATTCACTACGAGGCCTATCTTTACGATGCCTTCGACGAACGCCAGGCGCAGGCGAAGTGGCAGAACGTGCTCGAGTTTCTCGAATGGTTGAAGCGCAAGGGCACGAGCCGGAGCCGGCGCTCGGGGCCGAAGTCGAGCAGACGGGCTACGACACCGCCGACGGACTCAGCGACGACGGCAAGAACCTGCTCGGCCTGATCCAGACCGTCGCGCTGATGCCGATGCTCGAAGGCAGGATGAAGATCCCGACGCGGTGCGCTTATCGACCGTGCATGCGTCGAAGGGGCTGGAGTATCCGCACGTGTTTCTGGTGGGCGTCGAGGAGGGCATCATGCCGCATCGCGGTGGCTCGAACGACGACAACCCGATCGACGATGCGCGCATCGAGGAAGAGCGCCGGCTGATGTACGTGGCAATCACGCGGGCGCAGCGCAGCCTGCATCTGAACTGGTGCAAGAAGCGCAAGCGCGCGCGCGGGAGACGGTGGTGTGCGAGCCGTCGCGGTTCATTCCCGAGATGCTGCTCGACGATGCGCCGCTGCCGACCGCGGAAGAAGCGCCTTTGTCGCCGAAGGACCGCATGGCGATGCTGAAGGCGATGTTGCAGAAGGGCTGATGCCTTCCACGTCCTGTATATAGACCGGAGAGATGGGTAACACCTGTTCGAGGACAGGAGTAACACTCCGGACGAATGGTTCGTCCGGAGTCGATCATGGCCTGGGATAGTAAA
>LFJI01000293.1 GCA_001235855.1 Candidatus Burkholderia brachyanthoides | reverse complement strand
TACAAACAGGAAACTAACAAAATTCCTGCTGTACGTGAAAGCGAGGCACGGTCACCTACGCACGACGCCATGCCGCGATCACCGTCGGGAGTTTGCTGCCCCACGGGCTTTGTTCCAGCGCGAGCAATTCCGCCTCGGCTGCCTGCGCGCTGGGTGCGGTATAGATTGATTCGGACGAAGCGCCGCGGCCAGCGACTTGCGCTCCTTCCAGCTCACGTAATCCAGCGAATTGCGGATCAGATGCACGATACATGTCTGCAGCGTGGTTGCCGGGAATACGCCGCCCAGCGCCTCGGCCATGCCCTTGAGCCCATCGGTGACCGCGATCAGGATGTCCTGTACGCCGCGCGCTTTCAGATCGCTGAAGACCTTCATCCAGAACTTCGCCCCCTCCGTCTGCTTGATCCACAAGCCCAGCATGTCGCGCGTGCCGTCGGGCAGAATCGCCATGGCAAGGTAGATCGCCTTGTTGCGCACGACGCCTTCATCGCGGATCTTCACGCGCAGCGCATCGAAGAACACGACCGGATACATCGGCTTGAGCGGCCAGGTTTGCCAGGCGGTGATTTCTTGCGTCACAGCATCGGTCACGGAACTGATGAATTCGGGCGGATACCTGTGTGCCATATTGCTCGGCCAGAAACGCCTGGATTTCGCGCAGGGTCATGCCGTGCGCGTACATCGCGATGATCTTGTCGTCGAAGCCGGTAAAGGCGGTGTTCGTGCTTGGGGATGAGGATCGGCGTGAAGCTGCCGTTGCGATCGCGCGGAATATCCACACGCAACGCTCCGTCTTCGGTGAGCACGGTCTTGGCGCTCTTGCCGTTGTGCTGATTGCTCGATTCGGGCGGACACGCGCTACCATTGGGAATAGCTCAGGTGATGGCCCAACTCAGCGCCCAACGCCCGCTCGATCAGCGCCTTTTTAAAAGCCATCGAGGCCGCCTAAACAGCGTCGGCTGTCATCGGACCTTTGACGAACTGATCGAACAGTTCTTCCGGAATCTTCGGCAGTTCAGACGCATCAGGCGCCGCTTTCGGTTTGCGTGGCATACATGCTCCTTTTCGTACATGTTATGCCTCGAACACGAAATTTATGACAGGCTCCCGTAGCCCCGATGGGGGACCCCCTAAAGCGTTCCGGTCGGGAAGGGAATTCGCGGCGTGGCTGGGGCTTGTTTCCGCGCAGTTTGGAACAGGAGGCAAGGTTCGCCTCCTTGGCGTCAGCAAAAGAGGCGACTGATATCTGCGCGCACACTCATGATTCACACCACGCGCTCGGTTATGAAACACGCGAAAGAGCCCGGGTCATGGGCGGTGCAGCTAAGCACGCGACGTCCGCTCAACATGGTGGTCGCTGCTCTAGTCTAAGCGGACTGGAAGTTCAGCTCGAGTTCCGGAAAATATTTAGCGATCGTATACCGCATATAGCGGCTGAGGTTTGGGACGTTTCGGGCGAAGTCGGTAATTTCGGGATGCATGTCCCGTGCTTGGAAAAGCCCCAGGGCCATGCCGACGACGACCGCATCGAACGAGGTCGGTCCATCAGTGCCGAGCAAATATTGGTGATCGCCGAGGATTTCCGATACGGCCCGAAGATCCTTGCAGGCCTTTCCCACGATCTCCTCTGGTGTGTAGCGGGCAATCCCCTGGTCGTAGCACCGCCTAGACCGGTCAGCCCGGATACCATCGAAGGCGTCGAGAACGGAAGACGGAAGCATTGACGGATCGCCGACCGACGCCCGCAGGAGGAAGTTCCAACCGTTCTGGTCGCAGAACTCGTAGTAGATGATGATCCAGTAGAGGTGATCCTCCAGCGTGCGTTGCACGAGATGGCCCAAGGCCCACTGAGCTGGCGTCAGGTCCGCGTCGGGATCAAATCGCGTCCTTCTCAGATAGTTGATGATGAGGTCGGAGTCGGTGAGCTTCACATCGCCGGCGGTAATGTACGGTACCTTGCCACGCGGCGCGTCGTCGGTGTTCATCACCGGAACGACATCATAAGGGATGTCGAACATCCTCAAATAAACCTCCAGCTTGGTGGACGGCGGCGACAGCGTGGGCAGGTGCCGTGCCACGTCGGGATTACCGATGGCAAAGCGATGCAGCTTCAGGATGGTCCCGCGCTCTATGCACACTTGGTCATAGGGGTTTTCGTAGAGGCGGAGTTGGGAAGAGAGGGCACGCACCATGAGTAAGCTCTATCAGTTATAGAGCTTTTCTATTATTATGCAGCTAAATTGAACTGTCAACAATTATCTTCAGATTGGTACGAAAATGGAGGCAAGCAGGCGCGTGCGAGGCTGCCCCAAACAGATCGATGACGGCCACGTGCTTGATACTGTGCTGGGCGTGTTCTGGGAAAAGGGGGTATGCCGGAGCCTCGCTGAGCGACCTTGCCGATGCTGCGGGCGTCAGCAGGCCAAGGCTGTACGATGCCTTCCCCGACAAGACGTCGATGTATCTCGCCGTCGTCGATCGCGTGATCAACGACACGAAGGCGGCGCTCGATTTCGCGCTGGTGGCGAAGCGACCTCTGCAGGACGAGCTCTCCACGTTCTTCGGGATGTCGATCGATCACTACCTGTCCGGCGCGAAGGCGCGCGGATGATCGGCGCGACGATCTCGCCGCCATGCTGGGGCGACAGACGACGGCCATGGTGCAGAGCCTGGCGCTCCGTGCGCGCAGCGGCGCCGACCTCGGTGAGATGCAGGCGATCGCCCGCGCCACGGTCGATTTGATCACGGGCGGTGCCGGCTAAAACGGCCGCATGATGGCCTGCGACCGTCCAAGAGGCCTGTGGGGGCACTATTGCGGAAGGAGGACATCCATCAGGTCGTCGAGATAACGCAGTTCGGCGGCGATCCGGTATTCACTGTGCCGCAAGGCCCACTCCTGCATTGGCTCGACGCACTTGCGGGCGTCCTCGGTGATCCTGGCGCGCTGATTCAGCAAAGCATCGAGCGCGATGCGCCGCGCTGTTAGCGTCGCACGCAGATGGTCGATATCGGCCGGATTGCTGCGGCTGAGGGCTAAGTCGAACGGGTCGTAGCGGAACCGCACGCTTTCCAGTGCTTCGCGCTGCAACGTCTCCAGTACGTCTCGGCCGCGGTTCGTGATCTCGTAGACCTGGCGAGGCGGACGGTTACCTTCGGTCTCGGTACCGAGTGCGCGCAGCAATCCCTCGGCCTCAAGGCGGTTGATCGCGCCGTAGACCGCGCCGACCGAGATGTTCGTCCATAGCGCGATGCTTTTGCGCTCGGCTTCGGATCGAAGGCGATGCCCGTGAGTCGGCCCCATCTCGGCAAAGCACGACAGGATGAACAGACGGATAGATGACATATTGCTCTCACACGATTAATCGTATAGGATTATAATGAATCAACGATTAACGCTCAAGGAGGTGTCACGATGAAGGCCGTGATGATGAAGGGGAACGGTGAACCGCACGACGTTCTGGCGCTGGCGGAAGTTCCGGAGCCAGCCGTCCTTGCCAATGGCGAAGTAATCGTGCGTATACCAAACGGCTCGTCCATCCGGCCGATACCGCGGCGATCCGCGGCTTCCTTCCTGCAGTTGTTTTCGCGCCGGACGGCGTTCCCGGTGTCGATGGTGTTGGCATTGTCGACGCGATCGGGGCGAACGTCGAGCCTGCGACGGGTGTTGCGGTCGGCTCGTGCGTGGCCCTGCTTTCGACGCGCAAGACCTGGGCCGAGCGTGTCGTCACGTCGGCTACCCAACTCATGCCAGTGCCGGACGACATCGACGACGAAGTCGCCTGCCAATTGGCGACCAACGGCATCACCGCCCTCATGCTGCTTCACGCAGCGGAGCAGGTCGCTGATTCGGATGGGACAACCCCCTTCCTCATGACGGCTGCCACGTCCGGGGTGGCGCCATGATCGCCCTGTCTTCTCAGCGCGGTCGTCGCGTCGTCGCATGATGTGGGCTCGATCCACGTCCGTCGCCGATCTCGTCGGGACTGTTGACGGGACGGAAACTGACGATACGAGGCTTGTCCGCCTTCGGCTGGCCGGACCGGACCCCGCCGGAGCAGCGGGCCGCCGATTTCGAGAGCCTGTTCGCGATGGCGAGGCGCATGCCGCAGAATTTCGGCGGTCATCGCACGTTCCCGCTGGCGGACGCCGTGAAGGCGATTGCCCACGCCGAGGCGAGTCCGCGCCGCGGGGCGACGATTCTGGCGTCCGATGACTGACGTCGCCCCAGCCGCTCGCGCCAAAATTATCGTCGAAAGCGAATACCCATGTTCCCGCCTTCTGATCGGCTTAAGCGGCGGCCTTTACGGTCTCGACGACGCGGACGACAACGCGCCACGCTTGCTCCTATCCGGCGTGCAGCCGACCGCGCTGGCGATCGAGCCGTCCGAGCCAGCGCATCTTCTGCTTTACCTATGATCGCGGCCTCTGGCGAAGCGAGGACACTTGTGGTGCGCCAGTCATGAGGGCCCGCGCGCTTTCTGTTGATGCGTCGGGCGCACCTCGCCAGCCTGCCACGCTGTGG
>LFJI01000292.1 GCA_001235855.1 Candidatus Burkholderia brachyanthoides | reverse complement strand
CACCCTAGGCAAGAGCCCGGTGCGCGAATCGCGCACGCCGGGATCTGTGCGGGGGATGTCCAGTGTCCAGTAATGGGCATCCCTACCGCGACATTTACGCCGAAACTTGTTGCCGAAATGCCTGCGCCCGACCGCGAATATCCCGTTGCTCCACCTGCACCTGCGCCGTTGAAGGGGCACGGCGCGGTTACGAATATGCAGGGCCGCTACGAGAAAAACGAGCGCGAACGTGTGGCTGCACGTCTCCGAAGATGGCGAGAACGGGGATGAATCCTCGCCGCCTTTGCGCACGCAAGTTTTTGAAGAGCGCGCGAAAAGCATCCTCACACGCAACAATTCGCCGGATATTCCGTTTGGCGTGTCGCTGAACCCGTATCGTAGCTGCGAGCACGGTTGTATCTATTGCTTCGCGCGTCTGACGCGCAGCTATCTCGGACTGTCGCCAGGTCTGGATTTCGAAAGCCACATTTACGCGAAGATCAACGCCGGGGAATTGCTGGCGCGCAAACTCGCCAAGCCGGGTTATCAGCCGGAGCCGATCGCGCTGGGCGTGAACACCGACGCCTATCAGCCGGTCGAGCGCGACCTGCGCATCACACAGCACACGGCACACGGCACGTGATCGAAATTCTGCGCGAGTCCGGGCATCCGTTTGCGGCCATCACCAAGTCGTCGCTGATCGAACGCGGGCAGGTCATCGCGGCCATCACCGTCACGACGCTGGATGCCGATATCGCGGCACGCTGGAGCCGCGCGCGGCCACGCCGTCGCGGCGTCTGCGCACCATCCGCACGCTGGTGAAAGCGGGCATTCCGGTGGGCGTGAGCATCGCGCCGGTCATTCCCTTCGTGACCGAACCGGACATGGAACGGGTGCTGGAAGCCTGCGCCGAGGCGGGCGCGACGAGCGCGAGCTATAGAGCGCAAGCTATATTGTGCTGCGTCTGCCGTGGGAGGTCGCGCCACTGTTCAAGGACTGGCTCGCGGCGCATTTTCCGAATCGCGCGGGACCGCGTGATGAGCCGCGTGCGCGACATGCGCGGCGGCAAGGACTACGACTCGGACTTCGTCAGGAGGATGAAGGGCGAGGGCTTGTGGGCAGACATGCTCAAGCAGCGTTTCGATAAAGCGGCGAAGCGGCTCGGCATGAACGCGCGGCTGCGCGGCATCCTCGATATGTCGGAGTTCAAACGGCCGGTGATCGAAGCCGTGAAGGGCGAGGTCGTGCCACCCCAATCCGCAGCTCGACCTGTTTTGAGCGTTATTGAGAGAGCGTTTTCGCGGCTTCGACCTGACCTTCGAAGTAGGTCTGGAAGGTGAGGGCCAGGCCGGTCATCAACAGGAACGCGCCGAACAGCAGCGAGAAGATCACGACGGAGATGACGGTCCAGCCGGAATCACTCTCGCGGCCGGTGTGAGCGTTGAATTGCGCGTCCCATTTTGCGTCGGGGCGCAGCCCATAGACGATCGCGGATAAGAACGCCGCCAGCAGCGACACCGCGCCGGGAACGGCAAGCACCCAGCCGAGAATCGAGGTGCGCTCGTTGGCGGCAAGCAGCAGAAAGCCGATTGCCCCCGCAACGATGCCCACGATATGCGCCCAGCCGTATTTATCGCGCATTCCATACAGGTAGAAGCGATGCAGCCCGATATAGCCAAACAGGAAGGCGAGCGCTGCCGTCAGAGTCTTCGAGCGGAAATAGGACGGAGCGGGCCGAGTGCCGGCTTGCGTGGCGACGGACGAAAAAGTCATCGGCAAAAACGATTTGAGATGGCGGAGGCGTTCGAGGTGCCGCCAGGGAACCCCGCGTGGAGCCGTGATTTTACGCTGGTCGCCGCTCGCTCCAACAGAAAGTCACAGTGTCGCACCGGCCGTAAGCAGCTTTTCCTTAGGGTGCTTGACGCGCGAAAAATGCGTTAAGTGTTTGTTAGAGCTTCGGAATCCGGCTATAATTAATTATTTTCGTAGTTCCGAATCACGGTTTTCAAGGATTTCAGCATGGTCATCATCCGCTTGGCTCGTGGCGGCTCGAAGAAGCGCCCGTTCTACAACATCGTCGCCACCGATTCGCGTAGCCGCCGTGACGGCCGCTTCATCGAGCGCCTGGGTTTCTACAACCCGGTCGCCACGAAGGGCGAATCGCTACGCATCGCTCAAGATCGCCTGACGTACTGGCAAGGCGTTGGCGCGCAACTGTCGCCGACCGTCGAGCGTCTGGTCAAGCAAGCAGCCGCTGCCCAGCCGGCTCCGGCTGCTTAAGTCGTCCGATCGGTTGACGATACGCGTCGCAGCATGTGATGCAGTCGTCGAATCGTTGTAAATCTGCCCAAAGGTTCGCTAATGTCCGCGCGTGATCCTCACAACGGCCGCGAAGGCGCATCGAGCCAACCGAAGCCGGGGCAAGATGCAGGAGCCGCCACGTTCGGCACGTTCGTCCGCAAGCTGGGCGCGCGCCGCGCGGCGGCGGAAGTCTCAGGTGCGTCAGGTGCGACCAAGCCGGAAGGCGCGATCGAATCCGTTGAGACTCTGCCTGAAGACGCCGTCGAAGTTGGCTATATCGCCGGTGCATACGGTCTGAAGGGCTGGATCAAGGTCGTTCCGCACGCGAACGGCAAGTCGGGCGGCGACGCGCTGCTCGCCGCCAGGCGCTGGTGGCTCGTCAAAGGCGGCGAGCGCAAATCTGCGCACTGTCTGCAGTCGAAAGTGCATGCCGATACCATCGGCGCGCGCTTCGCGGGCTGCGATGATCGCGACCTGGCGGAAGCGCTGAAAGGCTACGTGGTGCATATCGCGCGTAGCGACTTTCCGAAGCTCGACGACGAAGACGAATTTTACTGGCTCGATTTGATCGGCCTGGAAGTCGAAAACGAAGCGGGCGTGGCTCTGGGCCACGTCGCCGACATGATCGACAACGGCGCGCATTCCATCCTGCGGATCGAATACCCGAGCGTCGACAAGGACGGTAAGACCGTCACCGGCGAGCGTCTCATTCCATTCGTCGGCGTGTATGTGAAGACGGTGGATCGGGCGGCGAAGCGTATCGTCGTCGACTGGGACGCCGATTACTAAACAGCATCAGCAAGACACGGAGAGAGCGATGCAGTTCGATGTCGTGACGCTCTTTCCCGAGATGTTTTGCGCCGTGACCGACTGGGGCATCACCAGCCGGGCGGTCAAGCAGGAGCGCTTCGGTCTGCGGACGTGGAATCCACGCGATTTCACCTCGGACAACTACCGCACGGTGGACGATCGTCCTTACGGCGGCGGTCCCGGCATGGTGATGCTGGCACGTCCGCTTGAAGAGGCGATCGAAGCCGCCAAGGCGGCGCAGCGTGAGCAAGGCATCGCGTCCACGCGCGTGCTGATGATGTCGCCGCACGGCGCGAGGCTGGATCACGATCGCGTGATGCGATTCGCGCAGGAGCCCGGTTTCGTGCTGTTGTGCGGCCGTTACGAAGCGATCGATCAACGCCTGATCGATCGCTTCGTGGACGAAGAAGTCAGCCTCGGTGACTTCGTGCTGTCGGGCGGCGAACTGCCCGCGATGGCGCTGATGGACGCGGCGGTCCGTCAACTGCCGGGCGTGCTGAACGACGCGCAGTCGGCGGTGCAGGACAGTTTCGTCGATCTGCTGGATTGCCCGCATTACACGCGTCCCGAGGAATATCAGGGTGTGCGTGTGCCGGATGTGCTGCTCGGCGGCCATCATAAGGAAATCGATGCCTGGCGCAGGCGCGAAGCCTTGCGCAACACGTTTCACAAGCGGCCCGATCTAATCGGGCGGGCGCGCCAGCACAAGATGTTGAGCCGTGCCGACGAGGCGTGGCTCGCAGAACTCGCAAAGGAAGCGTTGAAGTCTGAATAGACCGAGAGCGGATAAGCGAGACAGGGGGCGTCGTGAGAAACGGCGCCTGAAGCAAACCCATCCTCTACCGGGGCCATAAGCGCAAGGCACACAACTCCGGCAAGATGGCACGAGGAGTCGGTAATGAATCTGATTGAACAACTCGAGAAGGAAGAGATCGCCCGCGTGCTCGGCGAGAAGACCATCCCCGACTTCGGTCCGGGCGACACGGTCATCGTCAACGTGAACGTGGTCGAAGGTACGCGTAAGCGTGTCCAGGCTTACGAAGGCGTTGTGATCGCCAAGCGTAACCGTGGCCTGAACTCGAACTTCATCGTCCGCAAGATTTCGTCGGGCGAAGGCGTCGAGCGTACGTTCCAGACCTACTCGCCGCTGCTCGCGAGCATCGCCGTGAAGCGTCGCGGTGACGTCCGTCGCGCGAAGCTGTACTTTCTGCGCGAGCGTTCGGGCAAGTCGGCTCGAATCAAGGAAAAGCTGGTCACGAAGGATCGTTCTGCTGCTTCCTCCGCCGAGTAATCCTGAAGGGCGTCGGTCTGGCCGGTCCGCAGGCCGATGCGCGGCAGCACCGAAAAAAGCCCGCTTACGCGGTGATGCCGTTCAGTTAACGCTGAACGGCCAGACTGCTGACCAACCCCACGTTTTGGAAAACGTGGGGTTTAATG
>LFJI01000291.1 GCA_001235855.1 Candidatus Burkholderia brachyanthoides | reverse complement strand
ATCTGCGGGAGATTAAACAGATGTCCATATTGCTGTGCTACCTCAAATGTTTTGTAACACAGTAGTACTAGCGTACTAGCAGGCTGTTGAAAAACCCTCCGTGTGGTAACAAGCAGTGGAAAAGTATACGCCCGGAGAAACGAGGCGAAGCAATGTATCGGTGGCGAACGATATTGGGATGGGATGCCGGAGCGGTGGCGAATCGCCTGGGCGTCACTCCGCGAACGGTCGGTCTCTGGGAAACCGGCGAACAGGCGATGCCAGAGCCGCGGTGGCGGCTATGGATACACGAGGTCCTCGCGGAGCTGTACCGGGGCAGTGAACTAATCGTCGTGCTCGCCGATGATGGGCAGACACCAGTTGATGTGGTCTCGGATGCCAGTTACGCAGGCTTGGCGCAGCAGGACGGCGAGCCGTATGCCTTGATCGCCTCATACGCAATCGACCGCGTTAGAAGAAGCCGACGTTGCATCGGCAGCGATTTCTCTGCGAGTTGAACTAGCACGTCATTGCAGCCGCGCAACGGTGGGACGACACACGTCGCGCAGAAGCGCATGCCCCTGACAAGGTTATGCTGGAAACGTACCGTTGGCTCACGCGGCGCGTTCTTGAAAATGATCTGCGCAACCCGCGCCTGACCGAGTTGAAAGCCGCTATCCAGACTGCAAAGGAAGCGGTCGACGAAGCCACGGACGAGCCCGAAAGCGTTCTTCGCCCGTTGATTAACCGGCTCGACCAAGCGATTGCGGCACTGATGGAAGAAACCGCGAAAACCGTTCGTAGCCAGTCGTAGCCCTGACGGAAGCGGCAACAGTCGCCTAGACCGTAACAGTGACCCAGCTTCGGCCGGGTTTTTCGTCGCGTGCCCTTACCTGATAAGTGCTATTGCTATTATTAGGCAAGGTTTTAATGTACGGCGTTACTTTATAGGGTTAACCCGCGCTGATCGCGCGCAAAGCCGTAAATGCCCGACTAAATCGCCGTGAGACGCGAGTCGCAGTCTTCGCGTTGGCCGATGATTGTAGTAGTTAATATATATTTACTTTCAGTGCAGCCTTACTTTCAGTGCAGCCGGGAGTCTATCATGTCCTTTACGACCCTATCGAGCCGCGAGTTCAATCAGGACGCCAGTCGCGCCAAGAAGGCCGCCGACAGCGGTCCGGTATTCATCACCGATCGCGGCCGTCCCGCGCACGTCCTCCTATCGATCCAGGAATATCAGCGACTGACGCACCAGCGGCGCAGCATCGTCGACGCGCTAGCCATGCCCGAGGATGTCGAATTCGATCCTCCGCGATCGCGCGAACTGCCGCGCCCGGCGGATTTTGAGTGATGTTCGTTCTCGACACTAACGTCGTTTCCGAGATGCGCAAGGCGGGCAGCGGCCGGGTGATGCCCACGTGGTGAGCTGGCTCGCACACACAGGTGGATGCCACAAGCTTCTATGTCTCTGCTGTCACGCTTCAGGAGCTTGAACTCGGCGTGCTGCTCGCCGAGCGCCGCAATCCCGCGCAGGGCCGCCATCTTCGTGTGTGGATGGATAACAAGGTGCTACCGGAGTTTGCCGAGCGCACCCTTGCCGTAGACCCGTGCGGTCGCCTTGCGCTGCGCACGACTGCACGTACCCGATCCGCGCCCGGAACGCGACGCGTTCATCGCGGCAACTGCGCTGGTTCACGGCATGACCGTCGTGACGCGCAACGTTGATGACTTCCTTCCGACCGGCGTAGCCGTCGTCAACCACTGGGAAGAGCAATGAGCAGCGCCGGTGAGCTGGTGACGGGTCCAGACGAGTGGGTTATCTATCTCGGCAAGCGACGCCCCGGGCTTGGGGCGCAGCTGGATGAACTGCGTGCAAAGCTTGAGGGCGGGGATCAGGGCTGGCTGGCCTCAGACCATTTCTGGCTGTCGTCGAGTGGCTGGAAGCCCACAACGGACGACCGATGGATGTGGAGCAGGTTTCAGATGGGATGGAGCGCTACATGTACTCGTTACTTAGTGCATGGCGTGTGACCCGCGGCATCTACCGGTTCGATGACACGATCTATGAGGCGTTGTGCAAAACGCCGGTAACCGGGCAACTGCCAACCGAACTGCTTAAGCGTCTTCCCGAATGGACGGTCTATGTTGGGACGCCGGGCAAGAAACTGGGCAGCGATGATATTCATGGCATGTTCGCGGCTATCAGCGATGCGGGCAGAAACGGCAACGAAATGCGATGCTGCTGAACTGCGGCAGCTTCCTGCACTGCGCACCGGTCTGGCTCACCGGACGACCGCTCGATGTCGAGGTTGCTGATCCAGCTTGTGGTGGGCGCACGCGCCGATGAGCGCAGCAGCGAGCCGCGCTATTTGCCGTGGGCGGGTTATACGCAGCCGATGACGGGCGACCAGGCGATGCGCGCACGGCGCGAATGCGAATTGCGCTGGCCCGAATATGAGTTTCGCGCGCATCCGATCGACGACGGCGATTCATTTTCGATCGTCGGCGCAGAGTTTGATCGCGGCCGCTCGACGGGGCTCTGGTAATGCCGCGCAAGAAGAGCAACGACGGCGCGGGCCTCGGCAAGCCGATCGCGTTCCGGCTGTCGGAGGCGGATCGTGCAGCGTATCTCGCGAAGGTTGAGCAAAGCGGGATGACGCAGTCGGAATTTTTCTGGCAGGCGGTGCTCACAAACCGTACGCAGGTGATCGCGCGGCCGGTGGCCAGCGGCGATCGCAAACGGCTGCTCTACATCTTCAACAAGACCAGCAATAACCTGAACCAGATCGCGCACCGGGCGAACTCGGAGCACGTAAGCGGCAAGCTGTCGGAGGCAACCTACGAACAGCTGCTGACCCAGCTGCAGATGATCGGGCAGTACCTTAGGGCAACGCTTAACAAGGTCGATTGATGGCATTGGGAATAAATCAGATGCATGCCGCCATTCTGGCGGTCATCGAACTGGAGACGAAGCTGCATTTCATGTTGAATCCTTGTCGCGATCACGAAGGGTCGTGTTCGTTCACGCAGGCAGACTGCGATGGCGCGCGGGTGTCTGTCGAGGCCGCAAGCCATGTGCTGTCGTCGACGGTGCACCATGCGTTGCTGTTCCGCATCGAGGGCGTGCAGCGCTGGCTCGCCAGTCGAGATACGCAGGCGAAAGGTTAGCCCCGGCGGTGCTGATACGCGTGCGCGGCCATCATGACGGGATGAAGGAGTATCTGGAGAAGGGCCAGAAGCAGGGTCGTGAGATGGAGCGCGACTAGATGGATGAGCGCGTGATTCTCGCCGGGGATCTTGATCTGACCAACGACATCATCCAGTCGATGAACACGGACGCGCAGCGATACCTGACGATCACGCTCTCGTTCAAGGAGGATGAGATCTGGCGCGAGCTGGCAAGTGAGATTGTTCGGGAGTTCGAGGCGTTTGCCGCGTATCGTCGCGATGAATATAACTTCTGCGCCGAATCGCACGCGCCGCGTATTAAGAGCTACGCGGACCGGAAGACTGGAACGCCGGTAGAGAGCAAGGTTTACGTGCACGTGGTCATTCTAGCCGTGAATCTGGTCACCGGCCGACGGCTGGATCCGTTCGGCAGGGTCGACCAGAACGAGCGCTTTCTGGAGGTGTTTCAGGAGCACATCAACGCGAAATACGGTCTTGCGAGCCCGAAGGATGACCGGCGGGTGCGATTCACCGACGCGTCCGAAATGATCAGCCGTTACAAGGGTGATGTGTTCGAGGGTGCGAACCGCGACCTGAAGGCTTTGATCCTCGAGGCTGTGGTGAGCCGCGATGTCACGCGGTACGACGATTTCCGGGCGTTGCTGACGGAGTTCGGCGAGACACGTACACGCAATGCAGGCAGGGAGTACGAGTACGAAAACGTCAAGCCGGCCGGCGCGGCGAAGGGCATCAACCTCAAGGAATACGTGTTCGCGCGCGAATTCATCGAGCTCGATGCCGACCGCAAGCGCGCGGCGCTCGAATCGAACGAGCGGGCCCAGTACGTTGAACCGGGCGTGCCGCGCGACACGCCACAGATCTATCTCGATGCGCTCGACACGTGGCGCGACACGCGCGCGCGAACTCAAGTATCTGAACAGCGGCAGCAGTTTCTACAAGACGTATCAGGCCGCGTTGCTCGACGAGCAGCGGCGCATTCTCGAACACCGCGAACAGCGGTTCTATGCGACAGCAGGAGGGCTCAATGAATGCACACGACGAACCCACGATCGATCAGGAGACTGGCGAGATTGGCGACGGATGGCAGCCGCCGGACCAGGAAAACTGCTGGCGCGAAAGCATGACGCCGGACGAGAACCAGAAAGGCCAGGGCAAGCGCAATGGTGGAGCGAGCTCGAGCGAGCGCACCTCGAAATCACGCGGCGATGGCGGAGTAGATCACGACCTTGACGCTCGCTTCGATCGACCCGGACCGTCGCCCGAATCCACACCCATTGACGCCGCTCGAACGCGTTCTGCGATCGCTTCGCGATACCTGAAGCGATCAAGCGCAGTCTCCGCACACGGTTTCAAAAGCTCGATCCGGTAGACC
>LFJI01000290.1 GCA_001235855.1 Candidatus Burkholderia brachyanthoides | reverse complement strand
AATGGACTAGCCTGCTCACTCGTCTGCTGGAACATCTTCAGCCGATCTGAGCGACCTTTTTGAACTGGCCTTTAATTGAACGTCCGTTCACCTTTGTGTATTCTGATGCGATAACCCATGATCGAATCGTCATGCGTCACGCCGTCGACAAGGAGACACCTACATGGCAGTCGATTACACGATCCGCGACGGCGTCGCCGTCATCACGCTCGATAATCCGCCCGTCAACGGGCTCGGGCATGCCATGCGGCTCGGCATCGTCGAGGGCATCGGGCGCGCGAACGAGGACGCGAGCGTCACCGCCATCATAATCACCGGCGCGGGGAAAGCGTTTTCGGGTGGCGCGGACATCACCGAATTCAACACGCCGAAGGCTAAGCAAGAGCCGATGCTCGTCACCGTCATCAAGGTGCTCGAGGACAGCGCGAAGCCGGTCGTCGCGGCGGTGCATTCCGTGGCGATGGGCGGCGCTCTCGAACTCGCGCTTGGCATGCACTACCGTGTGGCGTCGAAGGGCGTGCAGATCGCGCTGCCCGAAGTGAAACTCGGCTTGCTGCCGGGCGCGGGCGGCACGCAGCGTTTGCCGCGTGTCGTCGGACTGGAGATGGCGCTCAACATGATCGTCACGGGCACGCCGGTTCTGTCGGACACGCTCGCGCAAACCGCGTTGTTCGACGAGATGGCCGAAGGCGATCTGCTCTATGCCGCTGTCACCTTTGCAAAACGCGTCGCACAGCAGGGCGGTCCGTATCCCAAAGTGCGTGATCGCAAGATCGAGCATCCAAACGCGGCGGGCTTCATCCAGTTCGCGCGTAACAGCGTCGCGGCCATTGCGAAGCATTTTCCGGCGCCGCACAAATGCATCGACGCCATCGAGCGGGGGGCGCTGGAAGGATTCGAGCGCGGCATCGCGCTGGAACGCGAGTGCTTTCTTGCGCTCGTGCAAACGCCCGAAAGCCGCGCGTTACGTCATGCGTTCTTCGGCGAACGCGCAGCGGCCAAGATCGCCGATGTGCCATTGAACACGCCTGCGCGCAAGATCGAACGCATCGGCGTGGTCGGCGCTGGGACGATGGGCGGCGGCATCGCGATGAACTTCGTCAACGCGGGCTTGCCGGTCGTGCTGCTCGAAACGACGCAGGAAGCGCTCGATAAAGGCCTCGCCACGATTCGCCGCAACTACGAGGCACAAGTGAAGAAGAGCAAGCTCACGCAGGAACAGGTCAAGCAACGCCTCGTACTGATCCAGCCGACGCTCGATTACGCCGATCTCAGCCAGGCCGATTTCATCGTCGAAGCAGTGTTCGAAGAACTCGGCGTGAAGGAGCTGGTGTTCCGCAAACTGGACGAGGTGGCTAAGCCCGGCGCGATCCTGGCATCGAACACGTCGACGCTCGATCTGAACAAGATCGTCGCGTTCACGCAGCGCCCCGGCGATGTCATCGGCACGCACTTTTTCAGCCCCGCCAACGTGATGAAACTGCTCGAAGTCGTGCGCGGCGCGAAGACGGAAAAAGACGTGCTCGCCACCGTCATGCAACTCGCCAGGAAGATCAAAAAGACCGCGGTCGTCTCCGGCGTGTGCGACGGTTTCATCGGCAATCGGATGATCGAGCAATATATCCGGCAGGCCTTGTTCATGCTGGAGGAAGGGGCGCTGCCCGCGCAGATCGATCGGGCGATCGAGAAATTCGGCTTCGCGATGGGCCCGTTCCGCATGAGCGATCTCGCGGGCAACGATATCGGCTGGGCCATTCGCAAGCGGCGTTATCAGGAGCAGCCTGATCTGCATTATTCGCGCGTCGCGGACCGCCTGTGCGAAACCGGCCGCTTCGGGCAGAAGACTGGCGCGGGCTGGTACGACTATCAGCCCGGCAAGCGCGACGCGCTGCCGTCGAAAAAGGTCGACGACATGATCGTCGCGTTTTCGAAGGAGCAGGGCGTCGAGCGGCGCAAGATCGGCGACGAGGAAATCGTCGAACGGCTCGTGCTGTCGCTCGTCAACGAGGGTGCAAAGATTCTCGAAGAGAGGATCGCTGCGAAGGCATCGGATATCGACATAGTTTATCTGACAGGCTACGGCTTCCCGCTGTGGCGCGGCGGACCGATGCTCTATGCGGACACCATCGGTCTCTACAACGTGGAACGCGCGATGCGCAAATACGAGAAGCAGCGCAACGGCGACGCCTGGCAACCAGCTGCGCGCGTGCGCGAACTCGCGGCATTGAACGGACGCTTCAACGCGTGAACATTGCCGGAACATCATGAAATCTCTCGAAGACGTTTTTCTTATCGTGGACGTGCAGAACGACTTCATGCCCGGCGGCGCACTCGCGGTCGCCCACGGCGATGAAGTCGTGCCGGTCATCAATCGTGTGGCGCGCGCGTTTTCGCATGTGGTGCTGACGCAGGACTGGCATCCGCGCTCGCATGTCTCGTTCGCGGACAATCACGCGGGCCGTCAGCCGTTCGAGATGATGACGCTGCCCTACGGCGAACAGGTGCTGTGGCCGACGCATTGCGTGCAGGACACCGAAGGCGCGGCGCTGCATCGCGATCTGCATGTGCCGCATGCGCGGCTCTTGATCCGCAAGGGGCATCACGAGCATGTTGATTAGCTACTCCGCGTTTCTCGAAGCCAACCGGACGACGCCGACCGGCCTTGCCGGCTATCTGCGCGATGTCGACGCGAAACGCATATGGGCGGCGGGGCTAGCGACGGATTACTGCGTCGCGTGGTCCGCGCTCGACGCACGCGCGGCGGGCATCGCGCGCGCTCGGAAGACGTGTTGAACGCAGCGGACAAGGAGACGACATGACCGACGCAGTGATCGTATCGACGGCGCGCACGGGCCTCGCCAAATCGTGGCGCGGTGCGCTCAACATGACGCACGGCGCCACACTCGGCGGCTATGTGACGCGAGCTGCCGTCGCGCGTGCAAGCATCGACCCCGCGCGCGTCGAGGACGTCATCATGGGTTGCGCGAATCCCGAGGGAGCGACAGGCCTGAATATCGCGCGGCAGATCGCGTTGCGCGCGGGCTTGCCGGTCACGGTGCCGGGCATGACCGTGAACCGCTTCTGCTCGTCTGGCTTGCAGACCATCGCGCTCGCTGCCCAGCGCGTGATCAGCGGCGAAGGCGACGTGTTCGTCGCGGGCGGCGTCGAATCGATCTCGTGCGTGCAGAACAAGATGAATCGCCACATGATCCAGGACCACTGGCTCGACCGGCACAAGCCCGAAATCTACTGGTCGATGCTGCAAACGGCCGAGAACGTGGCGAAGCGCTACGAGATATCGAAGGCGCGTCAGGACGAATACGGCGGGCGTTCGCAGCAGCGCGCGGCGGTGGCGCAGGCCGCAGGCAAGTTCGACGACGAAATCGTGCCGATCACCGTGTTCGCCGGCATCGCGGACAAGGCGAGCGGGCGCCTCTACACAAAGGAGGTCACGCTGGATCGCGACGAAGGCATTCGCGCCGACACTACGCTCGAAGGCGTGGAGAAAATTCGTACTGCGTTGCCGGGCGGCGTCATCACGGCGGGCAACGCGAGCCAGTTTTCGGACGGCGCATCGGCGTGCGTGGTGATGAACGCGTCGCTGGCCGAGAAAGAAGGGTTGACGCCGCTCGGCATCTTCCGCAGCTTTGCGGTCGCGGGCTGCGAGCCGGACGAAATGGGCATCGGCCCGGTGTTCGCGGTACCAAAACTGTTGCAGCGCGCGGGTTTGTCGGTCGGCGATATCGATCTGTGGGAACTGAACGAAGCCTTCGCCGTGCAGGTGCTGTATTGCCGCGACAAGCTGGGCATTCCGGACGATCGGCTGAACGTGAACGGCGGCGCGATCGCGGTCGGGCATCCGTATGGCGTGTCGGGCGCGCGTCTCACGGGGCACGCGCTGATCGAAGGCAAGCGGCGCGGCGCGAAATTCGTCGTGGTCACCATGTGCGTCGGCGGCGGGCAGGGTGCGGCGGGGCTATTCGAAATCGCGTGACGAATATGGCGTGACAGTAATGGTGTGAAATTAGCGCGCGCCGTTTTTTTGCTACGCTTCGAGCTTCGTTCGACATTACCGGGAGCCGCCGTGCTACGTCACATCGTCATGTGGAAACTGAAGGACACCCCCGACGGCGCGAGCCGCGCTGACAACGTGCAGAAGCTGAAAGCCAAGCTCGAAACTTGCCGCAGCATTGTCAAGGGGCAGGGGCATTTCGAAGTGGGCATCGCGCAACCGGGCTACGACTGCACCTATGACGTCGTGCTCGTCTCCGATTTCGACGACAAGGCCGCGCTACAGGAATATCTCGATCACCCGAAGCATCTGGCGCTCAAGGAGTTCATCGGCACGGTCTGTGACGAGCGCCAGTGCGTCGACTACGAAGTGTGAGTGCGATGGCAACGATTCTCTGTACAGACCGGAGACATGGGTAACAGGTGTGTCACAGGACAGGGGTAACACATTTAGCTCCTTTTGCCGTGCCCCTTCAAGCTGATCATATCAATCCGATGATGAGCAAAGTACAGCTCATAACTGCCGTCGGTGTCGCCCCA
>LFJI01000029.1 GCA_001235855.1 Candidatus Burkholderia brachyanthoides | reverse complement strand
CAGAATGCGACATTTCTATCTGGCAGAAACCCGATATTTGAACTTGGGACCTACAGCGAAGGAACGGATATTTTACGCTTTGTCATTCGTCGTCTCTGCAAGGCGCCCTTTGGTGCACAACTCTTTGACCGTGGGCGCCTTGCGCGCCGCCGCCTTGTCCGCAGCCGGATCGCCACCCCGGCGAACCTGAGCTAACCATTCCTGCACCAATGATCGCGTCTGTTCGACGGTCAGTTCCCTATATTGGCCCAAGGCCGGCTTGCGACGCTCCCCGGCGTTCGTCCGGTATTGGAGCATAAGCACCTTGCGCCCCGCTGGGGTAATCTTGCAGAGCGTCGCGGAGTTCGATGACCTGCGCTGCGGCTTGAGCCGCATCGACCGCAGACTTGGTGAGCTTGATTTTTGCCATGATGACTCTCCGGAAAGGCCCGGTTCCTAGGAGCCTTATGGGGGCCACCAGAAGGGAAACAGGGTCCAGTTTCGTAAAGCACCGGCATATGCTGAACTCGCTCAAACCCTTGATAAACCTGCTGTATCCGACTGTAGCGTAGTCAGGCGAATGTCGATGCGTCAGTCATCCTGAAATGAAAAAACGGCGATGCGGTGGTGATCTTTCCGGAAGGCACGCGCGTCGCGCCCGATGCGCCGCTGAAACCCGCATCGGGCGGCGTGCGGCTCGCGTGCGCGACCAAGGTGCCGGTGGTGCACACGACGCCGGCCGCGTCTGGCCCGGGAAGGGCTGGCCGGATCATGGCGGGCATATCCGCGTGATCGTCATGCCGTGCCTGCTGCTCGATTGCGAGATTCCGCAGGAACTCAACAAGCTCGCGCAGGCGCAGATGGACGAAGCGCTGGCCGAGCTGCGCTGAACGCATCGGCCAGCTTTTTCACGGCCGGCTTCTTTACGCCTGACGGCCTGCTATCACTCCGCAGTCGACCGGCAACACCATTCCCGTGATCCAAGACGCGCGCTCGGACGCGAGGAACAAGACCGCCTCGGCGACATCGGCGGGCTGGCCGTTGCGGCCCAGCGGATGAAAACGCGTCGAAGGTCGGCAACACCTTCTTCACCTGCTCCGCGCTCGTGAAGGTGCCGTAGACCGGCGTCTCGACGACGGCGGGCGCCACCGTGTTGATGCGGATCTTCGACGACGCCAGTTCGATAGCGAGATTGCGGGTGAGCGCATGCACGCCCGCATTCGCGGCGGAGTACGCGGCGGACGGCGTCGCACCGATCGCCTGCAACGCCCACAGCGACCCGGTTTGCACGATGGTGCCGCCGCCGCGCTGTTGCATCGCCTTCGCGGCGGCCTGGGCCATGAAGAATTTGCCTTTCAGGATCGTGTCGAGAAACCAGTCGTACTCGGTTTCATCGACATCGAGAAATGCCTTGGGCAGGAACACACCCGCATTGTTGACGAGGATATCGACGCCGCCGAACGCCTGTGTCGCCAGATCGACGAGCGCGGCGGCCGTCGCGGGATGCGCGATATCGCCCGCATAGGAGCGCACGAGTGCGCCGCTGCCGTCGATCTCGGCTACCGCCTGTCTGATTGATGAGTTTCTGATGAGTTTCGCCTCGTCGCCCGCCGATCACCACACTCGCGCCCGCGCGCGAGACGAGCCGCCACTTCCTTGCCGATACCCGAACCACTGCCGGTAACGATGGCAACCTTGGAAGAAAAACTATCGTTCATGATTCTGTTTCCACACGATGTCTAACGGCGCTTGACGCCGGAATATGTGGAGAATTTTTGCGAGAACGAAGACGATCGGCAAATGAGATAATTGCTGCATCAGAAAGAAAATCTTCCAGTCAAAACATGAAAGCACCGGTCCATCTCAATGCGCTGCGCGCCTTCGAAGCCAGCGCGCGCTACCGGACATCCGCGCAGGTCTCGATCGGCTGGGCGCGGGGCTCGAACGGCTGAAGAAAGCGTCGACGAACAGCGTGCTCACGGTGACGGTCAGTCCGGCGTTCGCGGCGAAGTGGCTGCTGCCGCGCATCGAGCGCTTTCAAGACGCCTGCTCCGATACCGACGTGCGGCTCGACACGAGCCTCAAGCTGCTTGACTTCGCGAGGCAGGGCATCGATATTGGCGTGCGCTACGGCGCAGGAACGTGGCCCGGCCTCGCCGCCGACAAGCTCATGGACGAGGACGTCTATCCGGTCTGTTCGCCGCGTCTGCTGCAAGCACGCGGCTCGTGGAACGCGCCGGCCGATCTCGCGCATGAAACGCTGATCCACGATCTGTCGGTGGACAGCCACGCGGGCTTCGCAACCTGGGACGCGTGGTTCGAGCATGCGGGCGCGAGCGGCGTGACGCCGCATCGCAGCTTGAAGATCAACAATTCCGCTGCCGTGTTGCAGGCGGCGATCGAAGGCAACGGCATTGTGCTGGCGCGCAGCGTGATAGCGGCGGACGACATCGTGGCGGGACGGCTCGTGCGACTTTTCCCGACGCTGTCGTTCACATCGACGCTGGCTTACTACGTGCTGTATCGGCCGGAGTGTTCGGCGCTGCCGCGACTCGCGGCGTTCAGGGATTGACTTCTGAAAGAAGCGGAGACTCAATAAAGCGGCCGCTTCTTCGCGGCGCACAAACGGTTGATCGACGAGATCAACATTTCCATATCCACCGGCTTGCGCATATAACCGTCGTAGCTGACGAACGCGGGCGGGTTCGGATGCCCTGAAATCATCAGGAAAGGAATGTGCGCGAGCGTCGCGTCATTCTTCATGGTCTGACAGAGCAGCGCGCCGCCCAGACCCGGCATGACCCAGTCGGAGACGACGATATCCACCGCCTGTGCGCTCAGGATAGATAGCGCACTGTTGCCGTCGAACGCGCATAAGACATTGCAATCCTCGCCTTGCATGCCGAGGGTCCAGGCTTCGATCGTGATGGGATCGTCGTCGACGAGCAGTACGGTCTTCATCGTGCAAGCGTTTTCTGCGAAGCGGGCGAAGGCCTAACGGGAAGCGCGTTCGTCGGCATGGGGGTCTCCGAACAATGACGTATGAGACCGTCGAGCTGGACGTTCGTTGCATACCCCAGGCCGATGCGGTGCATTTCCTCATAGTATTTCTTTCGCGCGAAATGTGCGCAGCAAATACTCCCTCAGCAAAGGACGCGCCGCCTTCACTCAGCGGTCATTTGCTCCCGGCCCGCGCGCGGCCGGCCTCGCGCAAGGTATCCACGAGCGACTCTTCCACCGGCGTGCGCGCGGCATCGTTGCGGCGCATCAAACCGATCGGCTCGTCGGTGCCGGCAAAGGGCATGGGCAGCGCAGTGAGCAGACCCAGTTCGATATCGTGCTCCAGCGTGCCCGCAGGCAAGAACCAGACGGCATCGTTTTTCATCGCCAGCGACCGGCCGAGCGACACCAACAGGGGTTTCCACCAGTGCCGTCAGCGCATGCGCGCCGAACGCAGTCAGCACGCTCTCCGCCGATTGCCGGATCAGCATGCCGAACGGCGGCACCACGATCACGAAGCGCGCGAGCAGCGCGGGCGTGAGCGGCATCTCGAAGCTGAGCGGATGCTCGCGCCGCACCACGACGGTGAGCGGTTTGCGATAGATCTGTTCGAAGGATAGTTCATGCATCGCCTCAGGCTCTGACAAGCGGCCGACCACGAGATCGACGTCGCCGCCCTTCAAGCGCTCGAGCAGTTGCGCGTTGGAATCGGTCCAGACCGACAACGATACCGCCGGCCATTGCTGCCGGAACATGGTGAGCGCGGGCGGCAGCAGCGCGGTCGCGACCGTCGGCAACACGCCGATTGAAATCGTGCCCGGCACCTCGCCGCGCTCGCGCAGCGACGCGACGCAAGCGCCCCCTTCGCGAGCGGAACCGCACCGCGCCGTCCGCGCTCGAACAGGCGCACGCCTAGAATGGATTCGAGTTCGCCGATCGTCTTGGAGACGGCCGGCTGGGTGATCGACAAGCTATCGGCGGCGCGTTGCACGTTGCCCAATTGCGTGACGGCCAGAAAACACTGGAGATGGCGGAATTTGACGCGAGTGTTGGTGAAGTCGGTATCCGTGACCATCCGTTATGCAAGAGCGCACGAAGCATCATTTTCCATAACTTCGGGTGTTCTATAAAAGTAGCCGTCAGAAACTTCCGAATCAACCTCACAAATACAGGAGACAGTCAGATGACTTCCCCCATCCTGACGCCGCGTAACTGGGAATCCCATCCCCCGTATCTGTCGCCGGGCTACCGGTCGTCGGTCCTGCGCAGCCCGAGCCTGCCGCTCGTGCCGCTGAAGGAAAACCTGAAGAACCGTCGCGTGCCGGTGTACGGCGCGGACGATGGACGATCTCGGCGTGCTCGACGCGGACCTGACGCGCAATGCCGCCAAGAATGGCGAGCCGCTCGGCGAGCGCATCATCGTGACCGGACGCGTGCTCGACGAAGGCGGTCGCCCGGTGCGCAACACGCTGGTGGAAGTCTGGCAGGCCAACGCCGCCGGCCACTACATGCACAAGGCCGATCAGACCGAACGCCGCGACGCACGCCGCCGCGATCATCGAGCCTTGCGTGAGCAGCTATAGTGCGGAGCCGAGAAACACGAACGGCGCGGCAGAACGGCAGCATCGCCGCGACGGCCGTCAGCATGCCGAGCAGCGTCGCGTGCGGCACGCCCTCGCCCAGCCCGACCACGACCAGAGACCGGTCACCGTGCTGCGCACCGAATCCGTCATGCGCCGCACGATCGCCGCCCCCTCCGAGCCGAACGCGTGCTGCGAGCCGGTCAGCAACTGCTCGCCGAGTTTCGAGCCGGCCTGAAACATGAAGAACAGTGTCATCAGCATAAAGCCGAAGATGACGAGCCCATGCACCACGCGTCCGCCGAAGTGACGCGTCATGGCGACGACCGTCGCGCTGTGCAGGTGCTTCACGGCGGGCGACGACTCCAGCGGCGGCGCGAGATTCGCCTGCCACCAGCGCGAGACCTGCTGCGAACCCATCGGCAGATGATCGACGAGCGCAGGCATCGGAATGCCGTTTTCTAGCACGTGATTGGAACCAGTCGATCAGGTCGCGCGCCTCCTTGGCGGTCTGCGCCGCGCCGATCGATCGCGAACGGCACCACGAACAAAAGCCCCAGTGCAGCGGTCAATACGGCACCACGAACAAAAGCCCCAGTGCAGCGGTCAATACGAATGCGAGCAGGTTATGACGGCCGCGAAACATCGGCCGGCGCTCCAGCCAGCGAAACGCCGGCCACAGCATAATGGCAATCACGATGGCCCACACCACCGCCGGAATGAAGATGCGCGCGGTGTAGAGCGCGACCAGCACCAGCACAGTATAGAGCGCCGCTGATGCCACGCGCTGTACCCGGCGCTTGCGTTCGGCGGCGTCGAGTGCGTCGGTACGGGAATCGTTGCGCGGCAGGTTCGGCATATCGCGGAAGCCTCGTGAGGAATCGAAGGGAATGGTAAGTCGGACGGGCGCGCACGGGCATGTCAGGCATGCACGAAACGTTCCAGTGGAACACGCCGGCCGTGCAATGATCTTTACAAAACCACGCTTCGCCCTCCCTATAATCGTAGCTCAGCATCTACGCAGGAACGCCGGTATAACGTCGGGAAGTATCGGAAGGCTGATGGCGGCGGGCGCGGCGGTGACACTCGCCGCCGCTTGCACGTCGGACCTGAACTGCACCAAGGAAGACGAGACGAATGCGCAGTACGGCATCCTCATACAGCAGGTGAAGGGTGGCGTCGAAATGCGTCTGCAGGATTCGCCGCTGTTCGCGACCGATGAATCGCGCCTGCAATCTACCAGCCTGCTCACGCTCAACCGCGCGGCGCAGGTGCTCAAGCGCAGCATGCGGCCCATCCTGATCGAAGGCCATACCGACAACGAAGGCTCGTTCGCCTACAACAAAGACCTGTCGGAAGCACGCGCGGATGCGGTCGCCAAAGCGCTGATCGCGCGCGGCGTGCCGGCGGAGCGCATCACGACGAAGGGCATGGCGTATCTGCGGCCGATTGCCAGCAACGATACGCCGCAAGGCCGCGTGTTGAACCGGCGCGTCGAGATTCTGGTGCGCGCCGAGAGCGAAAACACGCTGCTCGGCGCCCCGCCGAAGGGCAGCCGCTAGCGCTCGGCGACCGCTGCTAAGCAGCCGCGACGGCTTCGAGCATCAGCAGTTGCGCGCCGTCGGCCACCTGATCGCCCACGCCGAACAGAATCTCGCCTATCTTGCCCGCCGTCGGTGCGACGATGGTGTGTTCCATTTTCATGGCTTCCATCACCATGAGCGGCGCGCCCTTTTCCACCAGCACCGCGATCACCTTGCCGGGCATCGGCGCGGTGAGACGTCCTTCGTGCTCTGTATCGCCCGCGTGCGGCATCAGGTTCTGCCATTCGAACGCGAACGCCGCGCCTTCCAGAAAGACGTGGAAGACATTGCCGTCGGTGAAGACGTGGCCCTTGATCAGCGCGTCGTCGAGCTGCACCGCGAACGCGGTCTCGCCGCTATGGGACCAGTCGAAGCGCGCATTCTCGCCATCCAGTTGAAGACGCTTGCCGCCGTTCTTCGTGAAGACCACTTTCAGCGCTTCGTCGCCATCGACCGCGCGCCAGTTTAGGTCCTGACTGTAGCCGCCCGCCATGCGCCAATGGTTCAGCGCATCCCACGGCGAATGGCTGTGCGCCTCGCCGCCTTCGCGCGTGAGCAAGGCGGCGCAGGCCAGTGCGAGCGCCTTGCTGCGCGATACCGTCGATGGCGCGAACAGCGCATCGGCACGGTCTCGGCGCACGATGAGCTCTTGGCGATCATCGGATCGTAGAACGGCGTGATGGCGTTGCCCTGACGCACGCCGCTGTCCACGCGCACATCGCCGTCGATGTCGAATTCCACCGCATGCGGCATGCGCAGATGTTTTAGCGTGCCGGTCAAAGGCAGGAAACTGCGCGACGGATTCTCCGCATAGATGCGCGCCTCGACGCGTGGCCGTGCACCTTCAGTTGATCCTGCGTCAGCGGCAAGGGCTCGCCTGCCGCCACGCGCAGTTACCATTCGACGAGATCGAAGCCCGTGACCATCTCGGTGACCGGATGCTCCACCTGCAAACGCGTGTTCATCTCCATGAAGTAGAACTGGCCGTCCTGCGTCAGGAGGAACTCGACCGTGCCCGCACCGACGTAGTTCACCGCGCGCGCGGCGGCCACCGCCGCTTCGCCCATCGCGCGGCATCGTCTAGACCAGGTGCCGGCGCTTCCTCCAGCACCTTCTGATGACGGCGCTGCACCGAGCAGTCGCGATCGAACAGATAGACCGCGTGGCCGTGCTTGTCCGCAAATACCTGCACTTCGACGTGACGCGGGCGCAGTAGATACTTCTCGATCAGCACGCGATCGTTGCCGAAGCTCGACGCCGCCTTGCGCTTGCACGAAGCGAGCGCGGCCGCGAAGTCCTCGCTCTTGTCTACCACGCGCATGCCCTTGCCGCCGCCACCCGCGCTCGCCTTGAGCAGCACCGGATAGCCGATGCGATCCGCTTCGCGTTGCAGCAGCGACGCATCCTGATCGTCGCCGTGATAACCCGGCACCAGGGGCACCGACGCCGATTGCATCAAGGCCTCGCGGCGGCCTTCGAACCCATCGCGCGAATGACTTCGACCGGCGGCCCGATGGACGTGATGCCCGCCTGCTCGCACGCATTCGCAAAAGCTTCGTTTTCCGACAGAAAACCGTAGCCGGGATGAATCGCCTGCGCGCCGGTCCGCTTGGCGGCATCGACGATCCGCTCGATGCGCAGATAATTTTCCGCCGCCGAGCCGCCGACGTGCACCGCTTCGTCACAGACATCGACGTGCTTAGCCTGGGCATCCGCATCGGAATACACCGCGACGCTCGCGACAGACGCTCGCGACATTCAGACGCTTCGCCGTCGCCGCGATTCGCAATCGGTATCTTGTTGAACATGATGTGGGCTTTTGTCCTTACATCCGGAACACGCCGAAGCGTGTGTCTTCGATTGGCGCGTTCATCGTCGCGGCGAGACCGAGACCGAGACCGAGCACGTCGCGCGTTTGCGCGGGATCGATCACGCCATCGTCCCACAGGCTCGCGCTCGCATAGTACGAGTGGCCTTGCACCTCGTACTGATCGCGGATCGGCGCCTTGAACGCTTCCTCTTCTTCGGCCGATCACGTGCCGCCCTTCTTTTCGATGCCATCGCGCCGTACGGTCGCGAGCACGGACGCGGCTTACTCGCCGCCCATCACCGAGATGCGCGCGTTGGGCCACATCCACAGGAAACGCGGCGAATACGCGCGTCCGCACATGCCGTAGTTGCCCGCGCCGAACGAGCCGCCGCTGATCACCGTGAACTTGGGTACCTTCGCCGTTGCAACGGCCGTCACCATCTTCGCGCCGTTGCGCGCGATGCCTTCGTTCTCGTACTTGCGGCCCACCATGAAGCCCGTGATGTTCTGCAGAAACACAAGCGGAATCTTGCGTTGCGCGCACAGTTCGATGAAGTGCGCGCCCTTCAACGCCGATTCGGAAAACAGCATGCCGTTGTTCGCGACGATGCCGACCGGATGCTCCAAATATACGCGAAGCCGCATACGAGCGTGGTGCCGTAGCGCGCCTTGAACTCGTCGAAAGCGGAATCGTCGACGATGTGCGCGATCACTTCGCGCACATCGAAGGGCTTGCGCGTATCGACCGGAATTACGCCGTAGACGCTTTGCGCGTCGTAGCGCTAGCGGTTCTTTCAACGCCAGCGGCAGCGTCTTCACGCGATTCAGATTGCCGACGATGCTGCGCGCAATGCCGAGCGCATGCGCATCGTTCTGCGCGAGATGATCGACCACGCCCGACAGACGCGTATGCACGTCGTCGTCGCCTAAGTCTTCCGCGCTGACCTCTTTGCCCGTGGCCGCCTTCACGAGCGGCGGTTCGCCCAGAAAAATGGTGCCTTGATTCTTCACGATGATCGATTCGTCGCTCATGGCAGGCACATACGCGCCGTTGGCCGTGCACGAACCCATCACCTCGGCGATCTGCGCAATGCCTTGTGCCGACATGTTCGCCTGGTTGTAGAAGATGCGGCCGAAGTGATCGCGATCGGGAAACACCTCGTCTTGATTCGGCAGATTCGCGCCGCCCGAATCGACCAGATACACGCACGGCAGGCGGTTCTGCTCGGCAATTTCCTGCGCCCGAAGGTGCTTCTTCACCGTGACCGGGTAGTACGTGCCGCCCTTGACCGTCGCGTCGTTGCAGACGATCACGCACTCCTGCCTCGCGATGCGCCCGGTACCCGTGATGATGCCCGCGCCCAGCGCATCGTCGTTGTACATGCCGTACGCCACGAGTTGCGATAGTTCAAGAAACGGCGTGCCCGGATCGAGCAGTTGTGCGATGCGATCGCGCGGCAGCAGCTTGTTGCGCGACACGTGTCGGTCGCGCGCGGCCTGTCCGCCGCCTTCCGCGATCTTCGCGACTTTCTCTTTGAGGTCCGCGACGAGCGCGTCGAGCGCCGCCACGTTCGCGCGAAACTCTTCGCCGCGCGGATTCAGCTTCGATTCGATGATCGCCATGGTCGCGCGCCCTTTACGCCGTTTCGGCAAACAGTTCGCGGCCGATCAGCATGCGGCGAATCTCGCTCGTGCCCGCGCCGATCTCGTAGAGCTTCGCATCGCGCCACAGGCGGCCGACCGGGTACTCGTTGATGTAGCCGTTGCCGCCGAGAATCTGGATCGCTTCGCCCGCCATCCAGGTGGTTTTTTCGGCGGTGTAGAGAATCACGCCCGCGCAGTCCTTGCGCATTTGCCGGATGTGGCCGGAGCCGAGCGTATCGAGTTGGCGGCCGATCGCGAACAGATACGCTCGGCATGCCTGCAGCGCCATGTACATGTCCGCGACCTTGCCCTATAAATCAGCTGGAATTCGCCGATCGACTGTCCGAACTGCTTGCGATCGTGGATATACGGCACGACCGAATCCATGCACGCGAGCATGATGCCGGTCAGCCTGTCCGCGAGCACGGCGCGTTCGTAATCGAGGTCGCTCATCAGCACCTTCGTGCCGCCGTTCAACGCCCCGAGAATGTTCTCCTTCGGCACCTCGACGTTCTCGAACACGAGTTCGCCTGTGTGCGCGCCGCGCATGCCAAGCTTGTCGCGCTTCTGCGCGACCGAAAAGCCCTTCATGCCCTTCTCGACGATGAACGCGGTGATGCCCTTAGCGCCCGCCTCGGGATCGGTCTTCGCGTACACGACGAGCGTGTCGCAATCCGGCCCGTTGGTGATCCACATCTTGGTGCCGTTGAGCACGTAGTGATCGCCCTTCTCCTGCGCGCGCAGCTTCATGCTGACGACGTCGGAGCCGGCGTTGGGTTCGCTCATCGCGAGCGCGCCGATATGTTCGCCGAACACGAGCTTCGGCAGATACTTCTCCTTCTGAGCCTGCGTGCCGTTGTGATGAATCTGGTTTACGCACAGATTCGAATGCGCGCCGTACGACAAACCGACCGACGCCGACGCACGCGAAATCTCTTCCATCGCGACCATGTGCGCGGTGTAGCCGAGGTTCGCGCCGCCGTACTCCTCGGAGACCGTCATGCCGAGCACGCCCAGGTCGCCGAACTTCTTCCACAGGTCCATCGGGAACTGGTCGGTGCGATCGATCTCGGCGGCGCGCGGCGCGATTTCCTTCGACGCGAAATATCACCAGCGTGTCGCGCAGCATGTCGATATCTTCGCCCAGCGCAAAGCTCAACCCGGGTACTTTGCTCATGGATCGTCTCCTCCAGATGCGGTGTGGTCGGTCTCGGCCCAATTTACAAGTCATACTCACACAGGGCCATCAACCGTCGAATGGGCCAATTTCATCCTCAAATCGGCTAGCAGTCGATAGGTTTTTGAGCTACACTTACATTTATCTCACGAAGGTTTCACGGTCATGTCCACGCAATCCACCACCAGCAGCAGCCGCACACCGGCGGGCGTCAAGTCGCAGCAGCGCGTGAAAGACATTCTGCGCGTGGGGCGCGACGTATTTGCGGAGAAGGCTACGACACCACGACTAGCGCCGAAATCGCGCAGCGCGCGGGCATTTCGGAGGCAACGGTGTTCAGCTATTTCTCGGGCAAGCGCGAGCTGTGCGCATGCGTGATCGCCGACTGGTACGACGAAATCATCGACGCGTTCGAAACGGGCCTGCCCCGCGACGGCTCGGTGCGTTAGCAATTCGCGTTCATCGTGCGCACGCATCTGCGGCTGATGCTGGTGAACGGCACGGGTTTGTGCGCGCTGGTACTGTCCGAAGGTCGCTCGAAACAGCACGATCTCTCCGACACCCTCACCGAACTGCAGCGCCGCTACATCGCCCCGCTCATGGACGTGCTCGCGCGCGGCCAGTCGGCTCGGCCACGTGCGCCGCGACGTGCCGTTGCGCCTGTTGCGCTCGCTGGTGTTCGGGCCGATGGAGCACGTGCTGTGGGACGCGACGCTCGCGAAACGCCGCCTGAGTCAGACTCAGATCGAGACCACGGCAAACGAACTGGTGGATGTATTGTGGTCCGGTGGTCCGCGCTGCAACCGCCCGATGCGAAGCAAGCGGCGCTCACGCAATTCCGGCAAGACGTGGAACAGGCGTCGCGCCGTTATGAGGAGGCATCGGCCGGCAGAAAACCGGCCGAGTGAACCGATCGATTACTTGATGAACTTGAAGCGCAGCGCGAAGCGCGCGAGCTTCGGCACGGTGACCGGACGCAGCAGCCGCGCGTCATAGCCGCCCATGCGGCGGTCGTTCTCGCTCAGACAAGTTCGATGAGCGAGCGCACCGAGACATCGCCCGCCACGGAATCGCCCACGTTCGCCGGGAAATTCGCGTCCTTCGCCGCGCCGTTGCTGTCGAAACCGCGCGCGAGCGAGATGCGGTCACGAATCAGCGAGCACCAGACGCTGGCGGTCTTCATCATGAACTACGGTTTGCGATACCACGACAGACTGCGCCGCTACCACGCGACCCAGTTCGCGAAAAACAGGATATGGCGCGCCTCTTCCTGAATGACCGACTCGAAAGTCTCTCGACCAGTTCCTCCGGAAAGTAGCCCGACTTGCACGCGGCCCCTCGAACAGCCCGAAGGCGAAGAAACTATCGATGCACTCGCTATGGCCGGTCAGCATCCACGCGCGCAACGCGTCCTTCGGCGCGGGATAAGGCGGTTCCGGCGCGAGCTGGATGCCGTACGCCTCGACCAGTTTCGACAGCACGACCTTGTGAGGCGCCTTTTCGCTGCCGTTCATGCGCAGCGCGTCGCGCAGTTGCGAATCGGTGTTGGTTTCGGCGAAGGTCAGCACGCGAATGGAGGCGCGCCCTTCGGTCTGCATCGCGATATCCCAGATCGGCAGGGACGTCACGCGCCGGAGCGCGGCGGGATCGAGCTTCGGCCAGCGATGACGGCTGGCTTATACAGATTGTGCGTCGTCAGCAACATCTCGCAGAACATTCGCTTGTGCAGCGCCGAGCCGATTGGAATGGCGCTTTCCGAACGGTACGTCCAGTGTCGCATCGCATGATCTGCTTCGACGGGTGTGAGCGTGTCCGACATATTCGAAATATTGGCTGCGTCTTAGGAACGTTCTGCGGATTTTGGCATACGAAACGCAAACACGCAGTATGTGACACCCGTTTTTGGCGGTTTTATCCGCACCGGTGGCACGCCGCGCCGGTCAGTGCGAAATCTGCTCCAGCGCGATATCGCGCGTTTTCGGCTCCATCAGACCGATGGCCGCCATCACGATCAGCATCGCGCCCGCAATGAAAACGAACACGCCGGTCGTGCCGAACTCCTTCAGCACGCCAGCGATGATGAACGACGTGAAGATCGCGGAAAAGCGGCTCCACGAATACACGAAACCGACTGCGCGCGCCCGGATGTCGGTCGGAAACAGTTCGGCCTGATAGGCGTGGTAGTTGTAAGACATGATGTTCCCCACAGCGTGAGGCCCACGCCCATCGCGATCAGAAACGCCGGATTGCCGGACTGGCTGAACAGCAGCCCGCCGCAGACGATGTTCACCGTCACCATCAGCACGATGGCCGTCTTGCGCTCGCGCAAGCCCGATCAGCGGCCCGATGGGCCCGCAATCGCGCTGATGCTCGAATACTCGAATACACATCAGGCTCGACGTCACCGTGGACGTCACCGTGATGCCCTGTTTGACCAGCAGCGTCGGCACCCAGTTGGCGAAACCATAGAAGCCGACCGTCTAAAATACGTTGAAGATGATCATCATCGCGGCGCGCTTGCCGTAGGGCGGCTTCCACATGTCGGCGAACGAGCCGCGCGCGGTGGTGGGTTGGTCGACGATGACCGGCGACGGCAGCGGCCTGCCGTATTTCGCGCTCGACCTTCGCTTCGAGTTCGCGCATCACGCGCTCGGCTAGGTCGAGCTGGCCTTTTTGCGCGAGCCAGCGCGGGCTTTCCGGCAGCGTGTGCCGAATCCACCAGACGAACAGCGCTCCATGCGCGCCGATCACGACGACCCAGTGCCAGCCGTCAATACCGAACGGCGCGCGCGGCACCAGCCAGAACGCGAGCAGCGCGACCACCGGCACCGCCGTAGAACCGGCGCCTGCTCGCAGGCGAACGCACGTCCGCGAATATGCTTGGGCACGAGTTCGGAGATATACGTGCCGATCGTCACCAGTTCCACGCCGATGCCCACGCCCGTGACGAAGCGCCAGAAAGTTGAGGTCGCCCGCGGTGTCCTGAAAAGCCATGATGAGATTCGCCGCCGTGTACCAGAGCAGCGAATAGGTGAAGACGGCGCGGCGGCCAAAGCGGTCGGCGAGAAAGCCGCACGCGATGGTGCCGACGAACAGCCCCGCGAACAGCGACGCGATGAAGCTGGCCACGCCTGTCAGGCCAGAGAAGCCTTGCATGGTGGGCGTGAGAATGCCGCTTCTGACGAGGCCGGGGGCGACATAGCCCGAACACAGCAGATCGTAGAGTTCGAAGAAGAAGCCGAGACTCAACAGCGCGATGAGCGTCCAGATCGTGCGCATGGCGGGCAGGCGGTCGAGCCGCGCGGAAATGGACGCGGCGCTGACGGTCGCGGCCGTCGGGGCATGCGCCGCTTGGGGTGCTGCCATCGGGGCGTCTCCTCGGGATGTGCGGGATATGTGGGATGTGAGGGGCACATTTTAA
This sequence comes from Candidatus Burkholderia brachyanthoides, assembly GCA_001235855.1. Taxonomy (GTDB): domain Bacteria; phylum Pseudomonadota; class Gammaproteobacteria; order Burkholderiales; family Burkholderiaceae; genus Caballeronia; species Caballeronia brachyanthoides. Next base: position 1,107 of record LFJI01000029.1, on the reverse strand, counting down.
ACGGAGAGGCGATGCTGAGCGATGCTCTCTCAAACTGCGCGGCCATCGCCCTCAAAACGGCCGTATCCCATGCATCAACAACGCCACCGCATGCCGCGCAATCCCTTCCGTGGTCAGCGTGCGCTCGCTCTGGTCGCGCCAGCGCGCCGTCGCGAGCGGCAGCACCGTCAGCCCGAATAGCGACATGAACACGAGCGACGGGTCCAGTTCCGGATTGAGCTTGCCTTCGCGCTGCCACGCGGCGGTACGCTCCACCCGCACGATCCTTGTTGCCCTCGCCGAAGCGCGCCGCCATGCGCTGAAGCAGCAGCCCGCCCTCGCTGACCACCCTCGCGCACCCACCCATAACGCCGCAAACCACGGATGCCGGTCCACCGTGGCGGCAAGCGCTTCCACGAACGCCCGCAGCGTTTCAGCCGGTTCTGCGTCAGACTCGCTGAAGATGCGTGCGAGTTCGATCCGCAAAGGCGCGAAACGCTCGTCGATTAGTATGTCCAGCAGTTGGTCACGCGTCTTGAAGTAGTAGTGAACCATCGCGGGCGTCACGCCCGCCTCGCGCGCGCGATCGCGTCGTGTCCGCCGTTCGGGCGTCCGGGCCGGCGGCCGGCTTTTCTGGGCGACGCAGGGCCGGCGTCGAATGCTTCGTCTGTCATGCCTGCATTGACTCACGTTGTATCTTGACTCACGTCACTCCACGGCTCCCTCCACGTTCATTGAATTTAGCCACAACTACTCTGCACCAAACTGCCGTTCCCGGCGCGGAATCGACAAAACCGCCGCTGTGGCTGCTGTTCGCCGCCCTCATGCTCGTCATGCTGCTGGGCGCGCTCGATCAGACCATCGTGTCCACCGCGTTGCCGACCATCGTCGGCGATCTGGGCAGACTCGAAAACCTGTCATGGGTCGTCACGTCCTACCTGCTCAGTTCGACCATCGTCGTGCCGCTGTACGGCAAGTTCGGCGATCAGTTCGGACGAAAAAAGCGTGTTGCAAGCGTCGATCCTGATCTTTCTCGCGGGCTCCGTCCTGTGCGGCGGCATCGCGCCGAACATGACCTAGGGTCTGTTTACATTCGATGAAATGTGTTTACATCTTGTCTTTTGCATG